>DAOUWZ010000045.1 GCA_030666865.1 bacterium
AATCATAATACATCATAATAGCATAAGCCGCTTTTACTTTAACAGCTGACCATAAACGATCCAGCCAAGAAGCTTTAACTACATATTTATGTTCATCTGGCTCATCATATTCACCGTCATTATCATAATCATAATATTTACATACTGAGATTGTGCCAGTTGGCTCTTGATAAATGGAATAATTATAAAAATTACATTCACCCTCTAATTCTTCTGACTCAAATATAATCTGGCAATAGGTTGAACCATAAGGCATATAGTCGCTCTGCATACCTTCCTCCACAACATAATGACCGGGGGCTTCTAAACCTAAAAAACAATAATATCCATCATTATCAGTTTGAGTGAACTCACCTGTATCAGTCAATTCATAAACAGTTACCAATAAACTGCCTTCATTGTTGGGATAATAAATATCATTAATCTTAAATGTCCAAGGATTATCATCGCCCGAACGAATTATAAAATAACGATGGTCTGTATTATAATCTCCCCAATCAGGCGACTGTCCGTTTATTTGCAAATCAAGCAACTCCGGTCCATAAGATTCATAATTTTCTACAATATCAGTCCAGTTACCGCTTTGATTACGCTCAGAATATTTAGCATCAAAGTATATTCCATCACCTGCCCAGGCAACTCCTTCTACCTCAATTTTATAAATTTTATCACTCTCAAAAATATACTCTGGCATCACTCCATCTGAATCGTTTGCTTCTACTTCAAAACTCAGCACTTCTGAAGCTGACCAAAGTGACATCGGCCAATCAGACAATACCCCTAATTGCTCTCCTTGTTCATTTACCTCATATTTATAACCGCAAATTTTCGGAGTTTCTGGTTCCCAAATATCACCACATCCGTAAAGTTCCACCCAATCAATAGCCACTTGACCATAAGTAGAACACAAATGCCAAATATCATCTATGGCTTTAAGTTCAACTGTCAAATCACCGATAAATCCGTAAGAAGAAATATCAAAGGTTGTTACTTGCCACACTTCACTCTCAACCGGGGTTTCATCAAGCCAACTACCGACTAACTGATCGTTTACGTAAACTTCAAAACTATCCATCAAAGAAATCCCATCTAGATGTTTGATTACCAAACTGTCAACCGTATTATTTCCAGCATGCAAAACAACAGATGCGCCACGTTCATTATTGGTACACTGATCATCACCCGGTTCGCCTAATAATTGGCGGTAAGTACAAACAGCACCATTCTGACACCCACCATAACCTCCAGGAATATTGGCCTCGCTCCAACCACTGATCGAATGATTTAATTCAGAATAATCACCGTTATCCAAATTACCAATATCTGCTTTATCAATCATACTCCAATCCTCTGAATCAGGCGTACATTGATTAACTTGATTTAAAAAATAAATAATTGGATTTGGATTTGATTCTCCAACTTCTACAGTAATAGATCCATCTCCTTCCAATGTGCCATTACCGCTAGCGCCAGTCTGCGTCCAGCCTTCTCGCATATCTTCAGTAACATTATAAATACCATAATCTAAATCTTCAATAGTTACGCAGCCGTCCTGATCTTCATCAGTATAATCTGCTGTTGCTATAATAAATGTCCAACCAGGAACAACCGGCTCGCCGTCATCTAGCACACCATCACCATTTAAGTCTTCTTGCTTGCAAATCAATAAACTTCCAGTTTCTGGTTCTTCTTGATAAGAATTTACAAATTCAAAAGGAGTTCCTGTGTTGTCATAACCAGCAGTCACATTAAATTGGTAATAATCTCCCTCTGGACTAACTTTTGTCCAATCAGGTTGAAGTGTTTCTGACAAACGATAAGTACCAGCCTCAACATCTGTAAAAACTACACAGCCCTGAGGATATTGATAAGCCGTATCTCCAGTAAAGCCAGAGTTATAGTATTCCCAACCTTCACCTTCTCTTTCCAAAGTCATTTCCCAACCATCCAATAATTCCTGTTCTTCATTATATTTACATACCATTACTGTACCTGGATCATCTGGACATTCAATATATTTATTTGATTCATAAACATAATCCAAATCAGATTCAGAAGCTACTGGAGGATAAAACAAACCGCCAGTGGCATCTGCCATATCACTAAGCAGTGGTACATAAGCATCGTCGCTTAAACCAAAGGTATAAATATGAATGTCATAACCAGCCGCATTCATATATGCATCAATTACAGATTGTTCATCATTACCATTCATTATATTAGCTGGAGGAGTAGGCAAGGTTGGCTCGCCATCAGAAAATAACAAAATTTTCTTATTAGCTTCTTGATTGCCTTGTTGCAACATTGAGATGGCTGTCCATAATCCATCAGCCAACCAAGTACCGCCTTGACCAGAAGTTAATCCATCAATTGAACTTTTTACAGTAGCTTGATACGAACCATCAGCTGTAGCTAAACCATTTACTACACTGCTTGAATTAGCAAAAGTAACTAGTCCAATCTGATCAGTTGTGTCCATATTATCAATAAAACTTTTAGCCAGCGGTCTGGCAATATTAAGCAAAGTATCAGACCAAGCGCCAAGCCCGACCATTGTTTCACAAACAGTTTTACCAAATCCAGTATACGTAGGGTCACTACACTCACCCATACTATTAGACACATCCATTACAATCACTGTATCAATTGGTTGAGTACATAGCGCTACTTGAGCAGCTGCTTCTGGCACTTTTAAAGCGCCAAACGGCAATGCCATAAAAGCAATAACAAAGGCATAAAAAACTTTTTGCCATATTTTAAAATTTCTTTTAGTCATAAAATTGATTTATTAAAAATTATTTATATTTAACATTAGCCATACATTCTCCTCAAAAATGACCTAATCTAACATAATCTCACCATTTTTTATACTTTTTGTCAAACAAAATTCTCTTATAAATATACACACTTATTCCACTGTTATTTTTCATCATATTTTTATTTTCATTTGATATTATCTAATATCAAATAAATTGTCAACCTTTTACTCAAAACTTAATAAAAAACCAAAAAACAGACATCTGTGATACCTGTTTTTTATTATCCCTTCTTATTTCCCAAATCTTCTTTGCCTGCTATCAAACTCTTCAATTGCTTGTTTAATTTGTTCTTCTGAAAAAGCCGGCCAATAATCTTTGGGAAAATATAATTCACTATAAATAC
The DNA here is from genome assembly GCA_030666865.1 of bacterium. Lineage (GTDB taxonomy): Bacteria > Patescibacteriota > Patescibacteriia > S139-126 > S139-126 > DAOUWZ01. The sequence continues at coordinate 3,163 of DAOUWZ010000045.1, forward strand.
CCTGCCATGGTAAAAAATTTGATAAACGATGTTCACCACTAGCGCGAATAATCATATCTGGATCAGGCTGACCACCTGAATACAAATAAGAACCGATTAATTCTTCTGTTATATCATCAGGAGTTTTTCCATCTTTGATAATTTGTTTTACC
>DAOUWZ010000011.1 GCA_030666865.1 bacterium
AAAATTGCACTAATAATGTTTTGTTATGTAATTTATAGATATGTTCGTCATTCTCTTTTTCCATGTTTTAATTATATATCACATACATCTGTTGCGCCACGTACCCCGCAGCAAGCTGACGGGGAATTCTTTTGATTAAACCCTAAATACGAACATCTTATTTAGTAACCCTCAACACTTCTTCCATAGTAGTATCACCCATCAAAACTTTGATAATTCCATCCTGCAACATATTTGGTAATTTTTGTTCAATAAATATTCTATTTATTTCATCCATCTTATTATCTTCAATAATACTCTTCAACTCATCAGTCATTGACAATATTTCTACGACTGCAATACGACCTTGATATCCAGATTCTCCGCACCTTGGACATCCTTGTCCTTTATAAAATTTCAAGTCATCCTTTCTCACCATTTCTTTTAAATCATCTGGCAATTGATCTGGATCAATCTCAACCAGTGTTTTTTTCACATCGCTTATTACGTTATCAGGTATATTTTTTACTTCTGCTTTACAATGCTCACAAATTTTTCTTACCAATCTTTGAGCAATTATTACATTTAGAGTTGATCCTATCAAAAATGGTTCAATATGCATATCAACTAGCCTCGGAATAGCGCCGATAGCATCATTGGTATGCAAAGTTGAAAGAACCATATGTCCAGTCAAAGACGCATGAATAGCCAATTCAGCTGTCTCATTATCCCTAACCTCACCCACCATGACAATATCAGGATCCTGCCTCAAGGCTGCGCGCAAGCCATTGGCAAAAGTATAGCCAACTTCAGTATTGACCTGTGATTGGTTTATGCCATCAATATAATATTCAATCGGATCTTCTAACGTCAGAATATTAACTCCTTCTTTGTTAACAATATTTAAAACTGCATACAAGGTCGTGGATTTACCACTACCAGTCGGACCAGTAACCAAAAACATTCCGTCGGCCTTAGCAATGTTATTTTTCAATATCTTCAAACCATTACCCCAAAATCCCAATTCTTCCAAAGTAATATTCTTATTTGAAACATCCAAAATACGGAGCACTACTTTTTCTGAATTGTAAAGCGGCAAAAAAGAAATACGTAAATCAACTTTTTTGTTTGATAATTCTATTCGAATCCTGCCATCCTGAGGCTTTCTAGTCTCATCAATTTTCAGACTGGACATAACCTTTAAACGAGTTATGATTGAACTTTGCAAATGTTTAGGTAATTTAAGAGAAGTATGCAAAATCCCATCAATTCTATATCTCACCTTTGAACTGTCCTCACCTGGCTCAATATGAATATCTGAAGCGTTTCCGTCAACAGCATGTTTAATGATTGATTCAACCATTTTAGAAACTGGGGCGGATTTAATTATCTCTTCAAAAGATTTTTCGCCATCCTCTTCTTCTGCCAATTTCTTTTTATATTTATCTTCAACTACATCAAGCGCCTCTTCAACTTCCGTTTTCAAAGAATCATATTGCTTGACTGTTTTTAAAAAAGCTCCTTTAGTAATGACAAAATACTCTATGTGATAATCGTTTTTTCTACCAATAAATTCAATTGCTTCAATTGCTTTAAAATTTCCTGGATCAACAATTCCTACTTTTAATTTTTTAGTTTTAGCGTCATATTCAAAGGGGATTACTTGATAATTTAAAGATAAATCTTTAGGTATTAAATATAAAACATCTAATTCAATATTTTCTCCAAATAAATCAATATAAGGCAAATTAAAAAATTTCCCTTGTGCTTTAGCAATTTTATTTTCATTGATGTCTAAATCTCTGGCAACTATATCAATTTCTTCGCCGGTTTGTAAGCGAAGTCTCAATTCATTCAACTGTTCTTGGTCCAAAGCATTATCCTTAGCTAAAATTTCTATTAGGTTTTCACTAAATTGAACTGGGGGCATATTATTTGCTTAATTAGACTTATTGTGTAATTAGTTTCTACTGCAATTCCTATATTTATATCAAATTTTCTAAAAATTTTTTTAGCTTACCTGCCTGCCGGTAGGCAAGGCTTAGGCTAAACTTCAAAAATTATTTAAAAAATTATGATTCAAAATTTAAAAATTTCGTTACAAAACTAATTACACAATAAGTCTATTTTGTTTTTACAAAAGGATTATTTCTTCCTTTTTCACCAAAAAAATCAGGCATTTTTCTAAAATCTTTCAACTGATTGAAACGATTATCCTGTTCCAACGAATTATCAAATATTTCCTTGCTAGGAAGTTTTTGCCGTTCCATTTTCGTTGATTTTAAAGAATTAGTAAAAATATCAGTCATTTCAATATTACCTTTTGAATTAAAAATAAACCAAATTCCAAAAGTAATTATCACCAATAATACCGATAACAAGACGATATCCTTTAATTTATTTTTTTTAGGACTATTCATTTCTTTTGAATTTATCACTTAAAAAATAAGTCTTAGCTGAAAAATCTATTGATTCCAAATCTGGAGAAAAGGTAATAAACTCAATATCAAACAGACGCAAACTGTTTTCAATATCTGTCAGTAGATTTTTGAAAAATATATAATTATCTTTATTTTTATAAGATAAAACTGAAAAATCAACAACTGATATTTCAATATTTTTTGGTAAATCAACATCTTCTTTAACAATAATATTAATAATATCCTTTTCATTTAAGCTGGCGGCGCTTGCTTTCAATAAAACCGAATCATTGGCTCTGGCAATAGCATCTAAATGTGTAAATAGTATTGAATTATCTTTTTCACTAGGCAAAAATTCTTCTAAACGCTTAATATATTCACTGTCTAAATCTTGGTAATCACCAATCAATTCATTTAATTGGCTTAATTTCGCTTGCCGAGCATCTAATAATAATTGAACATTTTCAATTGAATCTTCTGGCTTAGAATCACTTTCAAATATCTTTGTTTGAATAACAAACATATATCCTAGAATAAACCAAATAATAACAACAACACTGGATACAATAACTAAATTGTTATAAATCCATACTAATAATTTATTTGGTTTTTTTTCATTTATTGGCATTAATTTATCTATAAAATAAATCCTTTTTATTTAGATATAAATACATGACAGTTTTAACAGGCATATTCTTATAAGCATCAATAATAAGCTTTTGAGTGCTAATCATTCCAGCTTGCGTGCTAGTCGCGCTAGAATCATTCCTGGCCCGCTCTATCTGTTTTGCCACATCTTCTATCATAGATAAGTCACCATCCTCATCATTAAGAGACGCTCCTTCTAAATTAATTCTCAAAACTTCAGGCGTATCTTTAAAAACTTTATATTGCTGCGCTAATGAATAATAATCATTTGCCATCATACTTATTTCTACTATGCCATTTTTATCAGCGGTAATTTCAGTAAAATAAACTTCTGGAATTACATTTCTTTCTAAAAATTCAAGCAACTCAGACCAATAAAGATGATTATTTAATAACAATCCAATATTGTCATAAGTATTTTGATATGCCAGTAGGGCTTGCAAATCTTTAGATTTTGAAATAAAACTCTCTTCCGAAATCTGTATTTTCTGTCTCAACTTATCTACCTGCTTAGTCTCTCTGAGCTGCACCAAATCTATTATCAACCAAGTCAAGCCAATCAAGAAAACAGCTAAAATAGAAACTAAAATTAAAGTTTGGACAATCTTTCTCTCATCTACCTCTGATACCATTTTTTCTGGTATTAAATTAATACCATGTTCATCTTTCTCCGATTTTTTTTCAGACATTAATTCTTTTCCTTTTTGCAACTGCTGATCTATACGATCTAAAACACTTAATGACTGCTTCACATCAACCGATTCTTCTTGAGAAGGTTTTGAAGTTGACATCGGAACTTTTAGCAAACTATCTGAATCTTTATGAGGTTTAGGTTTGGTTTTTGATAATATCGGTTCAAGCTTAACAGTAGTCAATTTTTCAATTTGACCATTTTTTTTATCTTTTTTTAAATCCAAAACGGGTAATTTAAGAGTCTTGGCAATATTTTTGTTCTGAGAAATTTTCTTGGCATATAACTTTTGTAAAGGAGTAGATTCATCAACTAAATTTCCATTCTTTCGCGAACCTATTGAATCAAATTTTTTTTTCTTTTTTAAAAACCCAAAAACACCTTTAAACTTCTCCATAAAACCAGATGACGCTTTCGGTTGCGAAACAATATTTTCTACTTTTGAATATTCAATATCCGGCATCGCTGGCGACTTTACAGGTGGAGCAGATGAATTTTTGCGAAGTTGTTCCGGCAATAAATTTATATTCTTTTTTACCTTATTATTACCGTTATTATTTGATTGTTGATTTTGATTATCAAACATAAATTATTTATTAATATCACGCATAGCCAAACCTACTGCCACAGCTAAACGCGAACCAATCTCATCCAAAACAATTTTAAGTTCAGTTGGATACGAAACCCTAAACCAAGGATCGCCAACGTATACGTTTAAATTTAGAATACTGCTCAAATATTCAGGTAAACTAGGCAAAAAAGCACTGCCACCAATCAATATAACCTTCTCCACTCCCCTAGCAGTCTGACTTTGATATAAACTTAAAGAATATTTGACTTCATTTAAAATAGGATTTAATGTTTGCTCAATTACCTTGGGAATGCCACTAGAAGCATTACTTTGTATTACTCCGATATCTCTCTTAAATTGTTCGGCTCTACTTTTATTTATATTTAAACTATTGGTTATTGACTGAGTCAAAGTAGCCCCGCCAACATCTAGACTGCGATTAAGTATCGGCACACCATCTTCAACAATACTTATAGCAGTAGTCAATGAACCCATATCAATAATCAAAACTGGCAATTTGGTACCAAATAATAAACTACGCGCCAAAGCAAAACTTTCAGTCTCTAAACTTACCAATTTAAATCCAACTTGCTTAAAAATATCAATATAGCGACTTACTAAATTTTTTGGAGCAGCTGTTATTAATACTCTGTTATTCTTTTTACTTTTACCAAATTTTATATTTCGATTTATATCTTTCTTTTTTTCTCCCGGCTCATTGCCCTGTGTATTTTTATTTTCTGGCTTTCCTATGTTGTTACCTTTATCTTCATTTCCACTATCATCAATTGTTAGATTCACATCTATTTTAGAAATTGGTTGGTTCTTATTTGCTTCATCTAGATCAGGCAAATCTTTCAATAATTTCCAATCCAAAATCATTTCCTCCAATGGCATCGGCACAAACTTCTTTGCTTCCCACTTTACTGCTTGAGCTAAATCACTCTTAGGCATTGGCGGCAGAGACAAAATAGAACTAAAAACTGAAAATGGAGGCAAGGCAGTAATGGCTTGATTGGTAGTGACCCTTGACTTATTTTTCAATTCTTTCAATAATTTTATAACCCTGCTAACAGCTTCAGGCGAATTACTACGGACAATATCGCCGCTACTTTCTGCTATTCCATATGTAACCAACCGAGCCTGACCTTTTTCATTAGCCAGTTCCACCAATTTGATACTGGCAGTACCTAAATCAATTCCAACACAGCTTGTTTTTGGTTTTCCAAATATTCCCATTTTTATTTTAATTTAATTTAGTCTAATATTTAAGGTGTGGCTTCGCTAAATACTGGTAATTCTTTGATAAAATCTTTGAATCCTGGCGGCGGGTTAACCATCATCCGACCATCATATAAAATCTGCTCAGCTGGCGTGCCGACAACATCAGAATACTGTCTTTGTAAAAATAATTTCCTGGCCATCAAAATACCTGACATATTAAGCGGATTAACATCTCTAGGAGTAGTTCCAAAAGTAATATTATTAGCAGTATAAACCGCTCCGCAGCCAGTTTTAGCAATATGAACATCACTAGCTGGACAATCTGGTAAAGATGGATCGCCAAGCGCAATAATATTCGCATCTACCTCACTAATATTTGAAGAAATAAATACATCACCTTCGACAATAAAAGCAGCCACTGGCAAATCATTGAAACTGCCTACTCCAGCATTATCATATACTACTTTTTTCGAAATATATAAATCACCTTTTACTACAAAAGTAACTGAACCGTCTTCAAACAACGGATAATTATCTGGTCCTGACGGTATGCCAAACATACTCCATATCCAAGCGTCATCACCAACTCCGTCATCATCATTATCATCCCCATCAAGCGTGCCAAGTAACAATGAACCATTAACAACTACTCTTTGTCCAATACCAGAAAATCCGGCTATACTATTATTACAAGCCAAAATTACTGAACCGGCCATTTCAGGATAAAGAGCTACAACAGCCGCAGGCATATCATATAAACAAGAATTATCAGCTACTGATTCGTATGGTCCGTATTTATTATCAACTTCCTCTGACAAACCATCCACATCCAATCTACCCAAAGCATTAAAATAATTTTGTTCAGCCCGAGGCAGAGTATAGGACCCAAAACCTTCAGATATGTATGAATCCGGTCTTTGCTCTTCTGGAATAGCTGATATTCCCCCTGAAGCAGCGTCTCGGTAGCGTTCTTCACTGGAAAAATTAACCACACTGCCATCTGACATAATTAGATACGTGCCATTATAAACATTACCGGCTGGCGCATAATCAGGATGAATATTATCTCTAACATAAACATCGCCATCCACGGTTTTCAAATATGGCACACTTATATTGGCAGTTGTTTGTGGACAATAACCAGGCACTCCCATACAAAACCAACCAAAACCAAAAGCGCCGTCTTCAGCCGCAATACCAGTACCGCCGTGTAGTGAAAGAGGTGTAGTAATTCCTGGCTTAGCAAAACCATTCCAAGCCATTCCCGATATCTGCAGGGTGGAAGTAGAAAAACTCAAACCATATTGATTGCCTGTACCATTATCAATCTCTCCTCGCAAAGACAACCAACCTTTATCATTTGGCCAATGAATAATTTTTGCCCAGCCATATATTGGACTTGATGAAGTAGTTGGATTGTATTTATCCTGACCATATTCATCCACTTTATATTCTGCTGTTAAATTCGGATTTTCAGCCGGTGTCGGCCGACCAGCGCCAAATCCTTGATCAGCGCAAGTCTGTCCAAAGCAAATCCAGCCAACGCTGTTTGACCAAGCAAATCCAGTTATTTCATGAGTGGTAAAACTAACATTCAAACCATAATAACCACCAGTTATATCACCCCAGCAATCAGAGCCTGGAGGATCTCCCCAGCAGTCATTCATAGAAACTAAACCGTAACCAGATGAAACTCCGCCGCTAAAAGGTCCCTTAACTAGCGAACCCCACCCCCAACCAGATACATTATCACCCAAGGCGCTGTAAGTATTAGGAATCGCGGTTACCAATAATAGAAAAAAAGCAAAAACAAATGTTATAGCAATAACACTCCAAGTATAATAAGCTGAGATATAAGTTTTTTTGCTGATTTGTCTATTTTTTAACATGGGGAATAAATAACTTTTACTTATTTATAATACCATAAAATGACAATTTTTCAAAATGTAAATCTAATAAATTATCCTTGGTGAGTAAGCTTGCGGGGTATATAAATTGAAAGCGAGGCTAAATGCCTGCCTACCGGTCATCGCTCTAAGGTGAGCCTCGTGCTCAGACTCGAGGAGCAGGCAGGCCTCGCCTACGCGATATGCGCAGGCTTATTGTTATTCTATCAGCAAGACTGACATTCACCCGTAGCTGAGGGATTCACCCTCAGCCTAAGATGTCTTATATATCAGTGCGCCACGCACCCCGCAGTTTACTTATAACGATTAACTAAAAACTGCTAACAAAAATTCTTTACCAACAAAAAATTCAACTAAAAAAAGTATTATTGGGGATATTAACTCCCAAGCATACAAAATAAAAAGGATTACTAAAAACATACCATACCTCTCCATATTTATTTTGAACTTTAACCAGGTGGTATTATCTGGTAGAATAGCATAAAGTATTTTTGAGCCATCAAGCGGCGGCAGGGGTACCAAATTAAATACTGCCAATAGTACATTCACATAGACAATTAAAGTCATCAAAACTGTAAAAGGATTAATACCCCCTACCAAGCGGATGATCAAAGCAATAACAGCTGCCAACAATAAATTGGAACCAGGGCCAGCTAAAGCTACAAAGGCTGGACCCCACCGTTTATCTTTCAATAGCAAGGGATTAAAAGGTACAGGTTTAGCCCAACCAAATAAAAATCCCGAACCCATCAATACCAAAACAAGCGGAACTAAAATAGTACCAATTGGATCAATATGTGATATTGGATTCAAAGTCAGACGACCAGCCAATTTAGCTGTTGGATCACCAAGTCTTTCAGCCATCCAACCATGTGAATACTCGTGAATAATCGCTGATAAAATCAAAATTATAAAAAAGAATATGCCTATTGTTATATCCATAAATTACAAATCAAATTCTTCAAAAATTAATTCAGCGCATTTTTCTGCCGTCAAAACCGTATTATCAAGTTTTAAATATCTCTTATCTTCAAAATACTTACTATCAGATTTCCAAACCTTATCCTTTTCCAATTTCTTCAAACCGGCCAATGTCGAAACTTTTTTAGCTACTTTTCTACTAGCGCTTCTTACCCGCTCTCGCCTTTCCAATTCAGTTGACTGTAATTCAACAAAATAAATTTTAATTTTTCGCTTATTAGCCAGCTTCAAAACTTCTTCAATATAAGACTTATCCCTAGAATCATTAAATGCCCAAACGAAAGTCATTATCAAGCCTTTGATATGTTTTACTTTTGAAGCTTCATTAATTATTATTTTTCTAATTCCTTGATCGGCCTGGCGATAATTATCAGTTCCGAAAAAGAAAAAATCATCAAGCAAATCAAAAATCTCTTGTTTGTGGATAATTCGGTAACCATTAAGCTTAGCCAGTTCGCTGGAAATGGTAAGTTTCCCTACAGCTGGCGGACCAAAAATTATTACTAGATTCATATAAAAATATTAATACTATATCCAGTATATCACATGCCAATATAAAATAATAACACAAAAAAATTTTGTAATTATCTCAATATACTTATTTAAATAGGTATTTTAATAGGTACTAATAAAAATACTGAATTACAATCTTTATACTGAAAAAAGCTTGGCTTTGAGGAGAAGCTTTTGCTTCGGGGAAAAGCCGAGCTTTGAGAAGGTATAAATCAAAATAATGAATTATAAATGAATGAATGTTTAAATGCTTCAATATTTATTTAAAAAAATCCCCCTACCATTGTCATTCAAGATCCTGATCCCGCGCAACCAGAGCAGTTTTATAAATATCTCACTGCTTAAAACATTATTCTACCACTTGAATTCCAGAGGCTAAAACTGCACCAGTACCAATAAACTTAATCTGGACTCGTAATTTATTGCCTAGCTTAATATTTTCAATAGTAGTTGGCAATACTTGGGCATTAAAAATTTTTGTTTCTGGTAAAATCCCCACATAGGTATTCTCTATCTCGCTATGCTTTATTATAATTAAACTTGAACTAGTAACCACCTTAACAACCTCCCCTTCTATACTGTAATCAATTATTTCAGACTGATAAATTATTTTATCGCTATTTTTATCACTATTTAAATAGATAAATACACCAAGAATAATTATCAACAAACTAGTTGCTAAAATATAGAAAAACAACACTATACTGTTCTTTTGGTTGCCCATAGTTATACCTACTACTTTCATTAAAGTAACAGTTTTTTTTAAATTATGCAATATTAAAAATTATTTTAAATATTGCCTGCCTTTTAACTCTTGGGGGAAATATTCCTGATCATCACTATCTTCTAAAGGAGTATATTTATAACCCTTACTATAATCTAAATCTTTCATCAACTGTGTCGGCGCATTCCTAATATGTAACGGCACTGATAAATTACCATGCTCTTTTAGATCAGCTTGAGCTGATTGATAAGCTTGATATGCAGCAATACTCTTCTCGGATTTAGATAAATATATTACTCCCTGTGCTAGATGCACACCGCATTCTGGCATGCCTATTTTATGGCAAGCGTCAAAAACAGCATTAGCCACCAATAAAGCATTGTTGTTAGCAAGGCCAATATCTTCAGCAGCAAATCTAATTAATCTTCTGGCAATATACAAAGGATCCTCTCCGCCTTCAAGCATCCTAACCAGCCAATAAACTGCTGCATTGGCATCTCCGCCCCGCATTGACTTATGCAGGGCTGAAATAATATTATAATGCTCTTCCCCGTTTTTATCATAAAACAAATGAGTTTTCTGCATTATTTCTTTGACAATTTGAGTGGTAATTTTTTTATTATGATTTGCTGACAATTCTAAAATATTAAGAGCAGTTCTGGCATCACCATTTGCCAATCTGGCAATCAGATCAATCACCTTGTCAGAAATTGATATATCTTTTTGTTTAATAATTTTATCATCGCTGATAGCATCTTTGATAATCTTCTTTAGATCTTTGACTGTTAACTTTCCCAACACTACTACTTTGGTGCGCGACAACAAGGCGCTATTTACTTCAAAACTAGGATTTTCCGTGGTAGCACCAATCAACACCAGTAACCCATTTTCCACATAAGGCAACAGGGCGTCCTGCTGAGCTTTGTTCCACCGATGAATTTCATCTATAAATAAAATTGTCTTAATTCCTAGGCGTTCATTTTCCTCAGATCTTTTTATGATCTGGCGCAAATCATTTATCCCGCTATTAACTGCGCTCAAACGAATAAAATCTGCTTTAGTTTCTTTGGCAATAATTGAAGCTAAAGTAGTTTTACCACTTCCTGGCGGACCCCAAAAAATTAACGAAGGCACTTGATCGTTTTTGATTGAACTTTTTAAAAAAGATGCCCTGCCAACAATATCATCTTGGCCATAAAAATTTTTCAAAGAATCTGGTCGCATTCGATCAGCCAAGGGAATATTATTATTTTGATTTATATCTTTCATAATTATTAATTAATGTATAAAAATAAATTTTAATAAAATTTATTTTTATACATTAATTAAATTAAAGCAAATAAAACAATTAAAAACAACCGTTTAAAAAGCGCCTGACTAGACGCTTTTTCTTGAACTTGGTTTGATAATAAATGGAATACACACAGTAGGAACAACAAATACTAATAATCTACCTTTCCAATTTTCAATTAATGTTCTATTATCATTATCTGAAAAATGAAAAAAAATACTAAGTATAATCCCACAGACAAAACCTATTATCCATCTTCTTTTGGTAGTTAATATCTCTTTCACGACTCCCTCCAAAATAAATTGAACCAACGAACTAAATTATAATACCTTATCACAGCAATTAATAAAAGTAAACTATTTACAATAACTTTAGGAATATAATACAAATAATGATATAATAAGCATGTACTTTCATTCCGATTTATTATTTTACTTAAATTTGAGACTTTAAGATGAAAAGCTACGGGGTATTCGCCGTACAAAACTTTAGCAGGCGGGTACAAATTTATTAAACAGTTGAGTATATATTAAAAATAACCATATGTTTAATTCAAAACTCATCAAAGCTTTTAATTGGATATTCTCTTTTCTGCTTATTATATCCTTAATTCCATTTGTACATTATCAAGGAGAAAAACAGTATATTATTTTAATTGTAATGCTGCTGGCTATCGTAGCCAGTACTATTTCCTATATTCCGCCAGCGGAAATAAAAAACAATAAAAACGAATATTATTACGCTTATGTATCTGGTTATCTGTCGCATATTATAATAATTTTGGTAACATTTTTAATCGCTCTTTGGGAACTATCACAAACTGGAACAATTGGCGTTTGGTTTTATGTATTGTTATTAACAACCGCTCTGGTCCGGCCAGTTATATTTATTCTGATAAAAGCTTTTCATAAATAAATATTCGCTATAATTAAAAAAATACCCTAAGTTTTGACTCAGGGTATTTTTTTAATTATCTTTTTTTGACATTGTTCTTAGACATCTAGTGCAAACATTTACTCTTTTCCCATCTATTACTTTTGACTGCAAATTTACATTTTGTTTTGCTTTAGTAGCAATTTTTGAATGACTTCTTTTAATCATTGATAACGATCGCTTGCCACAGATATTACATACTTTCGCCATATTCATTTATTAATAATTTATCAGTGATTTATATCTTAGCAAATATATTGAAATAAATCAAGACTATAAAAACTAAAGAGGCCGGGATTATACCCGACCCCTCCAGCCTATGTAGGGTGACTCTTGTTTAGTTAAACTGATACCGATTCCTTGAGAATAGGTGGGTGCTACCGCAGGATCAAATCATTTGAAAAAATCTTACGAAATTCTCATTAGATGTGTCCAATATAGGGCTCCCAAGGAAAAAGATTGTAGAAACTGGTATGCAGCTAACATCTCCAGAGCCATTTATAGTATAGCACAACTAACAAAATACTTAAAATATAGGCAAGTGGATAAGTCAAAAAATCTCAATTTCCCTTTTTAAATTAAAAAAATCTGATAAAATAAGCTTTTTATCAAAACCTATTTTAATAAAACTCACTAATTCCCCTGGCTTTCCTTATTAAATAAAAAGCCCGATTATAAAACCGGGCGTTAAATCAGTACATTTTTAATATCTTCCTTTAAGTTAATTTTTATTGCAATTTGGACAAAAGAAAATTACTTGATCTGGGGGGAGAGTGTTGTGATTTTTTTTCTTCTCATTTCTGGTGCAACAATGGGGACAAAGGATATTTTCATTGATGTGAAACATTTTCTGCTCCATTATTTCTCTATTCTTTCTTGCTACTTCAAATGATCCATTTTTACCAGGTTCAGAATCCAACGGAACCCGATCCAATTCAATCTCTGACACTTCTGGAGAAAATAACGCACTAAGTAATTTAAAATTACTCATTCCGTTTTGATTGTATACCAATCCTTCTCCAACAAGATCATCGCGCAACTCTGCTGGACCTTTACCATTTATAAATTGCAATTTCAAAAAACAGGTTTTCTTTCCAAATGTTGGTCCGCCAAAAACACCATCCTGTTCAACTGTGCCAAAATCAAAAAATTCACTTACTACTTCTGCTCCAACTGTTTTAGCCGCAGTCAAAACTTTTTTACGATTACACTCACTGAAAAACTGAACAAATACTGTTGATGGAAATGCTAAACTTTTCATAAAACCTCCTTGAGATAATTAATTGTACGATTATTTATGTTATATGTTGTAAAAAAACAAAAATCCACCCAAGACAGGGTGGTTAACATCTTTATATAAACTAAATTTTTACTTTACATAAAACTACCAACCACCAATGGGAGGATAATCAAAATAATCAAACCTAAAATAGTTTGCTTCTGTTTGATTATAAATTGCCTAGTGGTTGAATTCATAAATAATTACTTTTAGTGTATTTTTTATACCATATGTATAATATTGGTCAACTTAAGTTTTCCACAATTTAAATCAATTGCTATTATTACTTTATTTTGTCATTTGTCATTCCCTGCGGCCTACCCGCCAGTACCAGATATGGCAGGCGGGATGACAGTGGAGTTTTAACCGTTTCATAATTTAAAAATATCGCAATTCAAAATTATTAGTAAAAAGCCACCTAATCAAATAGGCGGCTCAATAAACTTTTATTGCATTTAATTTAGAAGAAACGACCCCTTACTTTAGTTGGACTTCTGTGTGAAATACATGGCAAATCTTCATTAAGATTTACACTATTTACCCTAATTTCAAAACTTCGTTTTTTAAAATCAGTTTCCGAAAAAACTCCTTCTTTTTCATCTCTTTCTTGTTCCTGGTCACTACCTTTGAAAATAACTAAATTACTCTTACACATAATAACTCCTTTGATTGAATGAATATTTTTATGTTGTTAATGTCCTAAAATTAAAAAATGACCATTCGTAGATGGCCAACTCTTCATGCTTATAATTTATTTAATTATCCATAGCACAAAAAGTCAGCCATTACCAAAATGCCAAACAAAATGAAGTAAATTGCCACAAAAAATACACCGGTAATAGATGAAATATTCATCTGACTGGCTAATTTATTCAATTGCGCTAATCTATTTGTCATATCTTTAAAGATGTTATTTTGTACTTAATACTAAATATAATACTAACCTTTTCAATAGTCAATGATTTTATCCACAAAAAAGCCGCGGGTTATTGCGGCTTTTAAACTTAAAGAACAAAATATTTATGCGTGTCTGACACGTGCCCGGATATATCCAGATCCAGCTTTTTTACACGGTATCAATACTCCGACTTCAATCAAACGCTTTTTAAACGTTTGTAAAAAATACCAGCTTTTTTTTGCTCTCTCTTTAGGATTCATGATATTTCCCTCCAAAATGATTATTATTATAATCCTCCTTGTATTTTTTTCCTAATTACTAATTTTTTAAAAAAACAAACAAAAACTGACCATCCCTTGATGGTCAACTTATATCTATTTTATATATATTATCTAGTAAAATCTATTGCGCACGTCAAAAGTTAACCATCTGCTGGGCATAAAACCAAAACCAAAAATACTTAAAACCGCCTTTAGTTTTAAGGGAATTGATAGTTAAACTATTAACTTTTTCTTTAGATATTTTCATAATTCTATTACTCACATCCTAGTTTAGCAGATTCATAAATATTTGTCAATATCTGTATCTGTCAATTTTTATTCTGATCTAGCTCATCTGTAGCATAAATCCAATTCCAATCATCTTTCTGATAGTCATACAATTCATCTTCTGCAAAAAACCTTTTAATTTCAGCTTCAGCTGATTCCAGGCTATCAGAGGCGTGAACTATATTGTTAGCTTGTGACATTGAAAAATCTCCTCTAATTGATCCAGCATCAGCCACTCGGCCATTTGTCGGACCAATAATCAATCTGACGGTTTCAATAACCTCATGACCTTCCAGAACCAAAAAAACAACCGGTGATGATTTCATAAAACCTTTAAGATCTTGAAAAAATGGCTTATCTTTGTGATGAATATAATGCTCATCAAGCTTTTCATCAGAAAGCCTGGTCATTTTCATACCGGCAATTTTTAAACCTTTTTCTTCAAATCTAGTAACAATTCTGCCAAGCAAATTTCTTTGCATTGCATCAGGTTTTACAATAATTAAAGTTCTTTGCATATTTGACATTTATTTTTCTTATTAATACTTACTTTAAATATTCTCTTACTTTATCAACCAATTGCGCCGGGGTCAAGCTAGCTTTAACAAAGTGATCTATCGCTCCTATCTTTTTACCCTTGACTATATCTTCATCCTGCCCCAAATTGGTCAGCATAATAACTTTTATCTTGCTGGTTTTTTTGTCAGCTTTTAGTTCACTCAAAACCATAAAACCGTCTTTTTTCGGCAATATAATATCAAGCAATATTATATCAGGTTTTTCTTTGCCAGCTAACTCCAATCCCTGCACTCCATCTGCTGCTAAAAAAACCGTATATCCCTCCTTCTCAAATTTGGTTTTATACATTTGCGCTAAAGATTCCTCATCCTCCACTATTAATACCTTTTGTTTCTCAGACATACATTTTCTTTAATAAATTATAGAATAATTAAACTCGTTGCATAATCAATTTTGTAACGAGTTTATTATATCAAAAACTATTCGAGCAGTAAAACTTTTTCTCCATCAGATATCAATTTAATCGTACCAATTTTGTCAGTTCTTAAAATTTGAGCGCCTACTTTTGATATATTTTTTAACACCCTAAAATGGGGATGGCCAAAACGATTTTTTTTACCTGATGATATAATCACGTATTCTGGCATAATTGTTTGTAAAAATTCTAAATTTGATGAAGTCTTTGACCCATGATGACCGGCTTTCAACACATTAACTTTCAAATCTATATTCTTGGCAACCAATTCTAATTCCCTGCTTGTAGGCAAATCACCAGTAAATAAAAACGATGTCTGACCATAATCAATGCGGATAGCTAAAGATGAACTATTGCTATCATCAACTTTTTTTCCTAATAAATCCTCAAAAGGATACAAAATAACCAATCTTAAATCCTCAAAAAAATATTCATCGCCAATATGAACAACATCTATTGGTACAGCATATTCATTTACTATTGATAAAAAATAGATATAATCAGCTGTTTGATCATCTATGCCATTAAGCAATATTTTATCCACTTGATATCTTTTTAACACTTCTACCAATCCATACATATGGTCTTGATCAGGATGAGTTAATATCATCAAATCAATACGCCTTTCATAAAAAGGTAAAACTTTTCCCAATTCATAAACTAAAGATAGATCAGGTCCGCCGTCAATCAAAATATTTTTAGACCCGGTTGTTCTAATCAAAGTCGCATCCCCTTGTCCAATATCCAAATAAATCACTTCCAAATAATCTTTTTGCTGGTACAGACAAGGTAATCGCCTCTCCATTATCAAATCAAAAAAAATGTTGCCCAAAAATATTAGCAAAAAAACAATTGCCGTGGTAACTATTTTTTTATTTGCGATTTTTTTTAACATGCGAAAAAATTAAATAACCAAAAATAAAACCATATAAACAAACCATCATCCAAATTTTCATATCAGTAATATCAATAACAGATATGAAATGTGAACCAAATAGTTCTGTAACTTTTATAACATAAAAAAGAGGTAGATATGCCAACCAAGCTAAAATCTGCCCAAGTGGGTACCAAATAAAACTTGTGAGCACAGCTAAAAATCCTAACGCCATAGTAAAAGGTATGACAAACAAAATCAAAATATTTACTATCAGCGAAACTAACGAGAACCTATTGAACTGATAAACAATCAAAGGTCCAGTCAAAATAATTGCCGACAGGGTTGCTGATACTGTTTCACGCAAAGAAAATCGCTTGGTAAAACAAGCCAATTTTTCTTCTAATATTGGCATCAAATATAAAAGTCCAATAGTTGCCAAAAATGACAATTGAAAACCGACGTCATAAAATAAAATTTTTGGGTTAAAAAAGCACATAAAAAAAGCAGACAAAGCTAGTAGTATTCCTTTATCAACTCCGCCTCCCCATCTATAAGCCACCAACACCAATAAACCCATAATACCAGCCCGAACTACCGAAGCTGGATAACCAGTTATAATTATAAAAAATATAATAATGGAAAAAACAACCCAAAAAGCGTTCTTTCTATTAATGCCAATCCAGGGCGCTAAAAAAAATATTATCAAGCCCAAGATAGAAATATTATAACCTGATAAGGCAACTATATGAGTGGTGCCAGTAGCATTAAAATTATCCATAACATCTTTGGGGATAGAACGCTTGGCTCCCCACAACAATCCTCCTAAAAACGACGCCTCTGGCTCTGGTAACATTTTATTTACTCTTTGAATCAGATTAATTTTCAAATTAAGTAACTTTCTATAAAAAATATTCCCTTGACCAGATTCAATTTTTATTATTTTCGGATAATAACACAAAGCATAAATATTATATCTGGCCAAATATTTATCATAAGCAAAACCATCAAAAGCAACTGGCTCTTTAATACTGCCAATCATCTCCAGTTTATCGCCATATTCATATTCTGGATACAAAGGTACTGTGACTAATATTTTGCCACTTAAATTTTTTCCATTATAACCAATATTATCAAGTATGATCTTTTGCGAATTTATTCTTTGTTCAATCTCGGCTGATACCACACCGCTGATTTTTACTTGTCTATCAACATAAAAAGAAACATGGTTCTGATCAATAATTGGCCAAGATGCTTGCAGACGAAAAATTCCGATACTAATAAAAATAACGCTAAGAGCTAAGGCTATTATCCACTTATTATTCAAATTTGAAACAAAAGCAATCACGCCAAATAACGCGATTGTATACAACCACAACCATGAAAAAGTATAAAAACTTGCTAAAATTAAACCAATAAAAAAACCGACTGTACAAAAATACACAAAATAATAAGATCTAAAAACCATTATCAAAAATTAATAAATATAAATTTAACCTCTCTCCTCAATTCATATTTATTAATTTTTATTTTTAATTTGTTTTAAAGCCCAATTAGCATGTTCACGAATTATCTCATTGTTATGTTTGATATATCTTTTTACAGCTGGCAGAGCCTCTTGATTTCCCCAATTTCCCGTGGCTACTAAAACATTTCGCATTAATCCTAGCCATTTAATTCTTAAAACCGGAGAATTAACAAACATTTTTTTAAAACCATCTTCAGTTAAATCCAA
The DNA here is from genome assembly GCA_030666865.1 of bacterium. Classification (GTDB taxonomy): domain Bacteria; phylum Patescibacteriota; class Patescibacteriia; order S139-126; family S139-126; genus DAOUWZ01. Next base: position 18,211 of record DAOUWZ010000011.1, read on the forward strand.
TAAACCTAACAATTTAGGAGCTACTAAATCATTGCGATGTTTGAGTTTTGATAACTTACCAGCTGATATTCTTTTATTCCATGGACAAACTTGCTGGCAAATATCACAGCCATAAATCCAATTTTTCAACATGGGCCTAAAATCTATTGGGATGTCTTTTTTATTTTCAATGGTCAAATAAGAAACACAACGCCTAGCATCTAGCTGATAGGGTTTAATCAAGGCTGCGGTCGGACAATTCTGTATACAACGGGTACACAATCCACAAGTACCAACTTTAGCTATTCCAGACATCCGATGTCCGGAGTTCCGGACATCGGATGTCTGGAACAAATCCAAATCACAAATAATTTCCCCGATAAAAAAATATGAACCCATGTCAGGATTGATTAAAATAGTATTTTTGCCAATAAATCCTATTCCAGCGACCTCGGCCACCTCTCGCTCAAGCACTGGGCCAGTATCAATATAGATATGATAATTCCAAATTTGATTTATTTCCTTTTTTATCAAATCGGTAAATTCTTCCATCATAACAAACATCACATCATGATAATCATCATACTGAGCATATCTAGCAATTAAGCCTCTGGATGAATCATTTCTTAATTCTTCAGATATTTCAATTGGCCGATAAGACAAACCAACTGTGATTGCTGAAATTGCCTTGCCATATAAATTTTTTTTTGGATTAACACGTCTGTCTAAATTTTTAGCATACCAATGCATTTCCCCGTGTTTATTATCTTTTACCCAATTTTTTACTTGTTCCTTATATTTACTTTGATCAAGCTTAGCTATGCCTACCAAATCAAAACCAACATCCATGCCAATTTCTTTTATTTTTTCTGATAGCTCCATACCCAATAGTAAAAATTTGATTGTCAAATTTAATAAAAATAAATTACTTTAGCACCAATAAGCAATTAAATTACTATCAAATTTCTACTACTGGGCATATATAAATTATATACAAATAAAAGAAGGCAGTCTATTTTAAAAACTGACTTGCTTCACTGATATAAAATAGTACGTACCATGGTACCAACTACCCGTCTTGACTCGGTCAATCCGAGGCAGATAGTTGGTACTATTTTGTCCCCCAATTTTCTATGTGAATAATCCCAGTTCATGGAAGAGAAATCACTCGTAGGGTGATAAATATTTATTTAAATTCGTTATTAGTCATTAGTTATTCGTGCTTCTACCCCGCTTGCCACTGTCGTTCGCGAACGACGTGGCTTGCCATTTCAAATAAGCATCAATAAAATTCATTAATTCACCATCAAGCACCTTGTCAGGATCTGACTCTTCATAGCCAGTGCGCAAATCCTTGACCATTTTATAAGGATGCAACACATAAGACCTTATTTGATTACCCCAAGCAGCTTCCCTGTGTTCTCCTTTTAAATCTTGAATTTGTTCAACTCTTTGCTGCTCGGCTAGCTGTTGCAATTTAGCGTGTAAAATCTTCATCGCAGTTTCCCTGTTCTGCATCTGTGAGCGCTCATTCTGACAACTAATGGATATTCCAGTCGGTTTATGAACTATTCTCACAGCTGAATAAGTGGTATTGACTGATTGTCCGCCATGTCCTGAGGCCATAAATGTATCTATGCGCAAATCTTTAGCATCAACATCTATCTCGTCAATCTCATCAAATACCGGCAAAACCTCAATTAAGGCAAAAGAAGTATGCCTCGCATGATCAGCGTCAAATGGTGATAATCTTACCAAACGATGTACGCCATGCTCAGATTTCAATAAACCATACGCATCCATGCCATTAATTTCCATGGTCATTGATTTGATGCCAGCTTCTCCGCCTTTAGCAGAATCCAAAATAGTTGTTTGCCATCCCATTTTTTCTGTAAAACGCAAATACATCCGCGACAGCATTTCCGCCCAATCTTGAGCGTCGTCACCACCCGCTCCAGCATGAATAGTAATAATAACATTACTACTATCATGCTCGCCCCTCAAAAATATTTCTCTTTCATGCTGCTCATACTCTTGTAAAAGTTTAGAATATTGCTCATCAATATCCTGACGCATATTAACATCTAGATCGTCTTGATCCATTTCTGCTACTTCCAAAAGATCTGTAATATTTTTAACAAGATTTTCCCAAATGCCAATTTGGTCTTTCAAATTGCCAGCTTGTTGCGATACTTCAATAGCTTTCTGTTTATCATCCCAAAATTCTGGCTCTCGCATTTCAACTTCAAGAACTTTAAGGGTATTCTTTTTTTTCTCCAAATCAATCACCTTTAAAGCTGATTCAATTTTGCCAAACAATTCTTTCAATTTATCAATGGTCTCTTTCATTTATTAAAATTTTATTAGTTATTGTATAAAAATGATTGTTAAATTAAAATTAGTTAACTTTGTGATAAAATCTATTTTTACACAATAACTAATCAGCTAAACCTGATTGTTCCAATTTTTCCAAAACATCAGGACTTAAATTTTGAATCAAACCATTAGAATCTTCTAAAAGATTATTAACAGATTCTACATTGCCAAATAATCCTTTATACATATCAAACGAAGATTTTAAATATGGAGCAATCATATAATACCCATATACCATCGGTACAACAATAATTATAATTTTGACAACACTCATTACCTGATCCCAAACCATATGTTTATGAATTTTTTTAACTAAACGATACGTTTCTTGGGTTACTACCTGATTTTCAGCAATTATATGCTTTAAATCTTCTTCTAAAGACTGGCTGTTTTCATTAGTCATAAATTTATATTAATAACAAGATTTTATATTCCTATCTTCTTGTCCCGCGTCCGCAGGGTTAATAATAAAAACCATATTTCAATGGTCTTATTATACCGAAAATATTAAAAAATTTCTAGATAAAATTTTCAGAAGATGCTTTCTTTCTGACTTTGGCAAAATATAAAGCTAATTCAATTGCGCCAAATATTGTTACAGTAAAAAATATATCTCCCATCAAAGTATAACGAAAAAATGGCAAAGCTAATTCAAAACAATACAACAAACCAGCTGTACTTTTGGCATACCATGGAGCAAATATCCAAACAGCAAAATTTGTTGTAATAAAAAATAGTAATGAAGCCAGAAATGAAGCGCTAACAATATTTACTGCAGATTTATTTTTCTTCAACCACCAACCAATAAATCCGATTAATAAAAATGAACCATAAACTGCCAGCATTAATTTCCATTCATAAAACCCAATAAAAATATCAGATATAAACAAACCAGCCAGTGGTAAAATTAATGCCCATTTTTTCCCTAAATAAACACCAGCTGCCAAAGCAATAGCTGCTACAGGAGTAAAATTTGGCAAAATTTTAAAAAGCCTAACACTTATAATCAAGGCTATAAAAATTAAACTATAAATCAATATTTTTTTATTCATTTCCTAAAAAATTAAAATTTAGATTCTTGAAACTTCCATTCTAAAAAATCACCGTCTTTCAACATATAATTATCAGCTGATACCATTGGCATTTCACTATTCACATAATACTGCCAATACTTATTATCTTGTCCGTTCACATTATCACCAAGCTGTATCACCAATATCCCCATCTCTCCATATTCTTCTGTTATTAAATTCAACCTTTGATCACTCTTATTAATAAACTCCAAATATTCTAAAACAGTAATACTATTGTCAAATTCAAATGTTATATCTGGCTTAGTAAAATCTTGAATAGCCAATTTTATTTGCACTGGTTCATACACTCTTTGCGATTGAATATCAACAACTTCAGGTTTATTCTTGTCAAGCCAATAACCATAGCCAAGTAAACCAATAATCAAAACCAGGACTGCTATAAATAAAACAAGGTATCTTTTCTTCATAATTTTTTCTTAATTATTCGAATTAACTTATGATACCATTTTTCATTATGATATAAAAGCCAATCAACACTATCTTCAGTTCTAGTCATTGTCTTCTGCCAAAATGATCTTTTTTTACGGCAAGATATTAAAAATATTAATAGAATAAATATTATCAATGTTGCTGAAATAATATAATACCAAAAACTACCAGCCGAACCATCCTCAACAACTTCAAGGGTTAAAGGTATCTTTAATCCTGAAGCTGCATTAAAACTCTTTCTATTCAATAATCTGCCAACAACAGATATGTTCACTACAAAACTTCCTGCTTTTTCTGGCTTTACTTCTATATTTACTTTCTGGTTATCACCCGGATATAGCCTAAATTGAGCTGGTGTAATTTCAAACCAATCTGGAAAATCATCGGCATACACATCATATATTCCTGGATCCTCGGTGTCATTGTATACCATTAAGACAAATGAAATTTTTTTATTCTCTCTTATTTCACCAACTAAACGAGCCGGATCAACTGATAAACCCATCGCCCAAGTATCACCAATAAAAAATACATAACTAGCTATTAAAATAAGCGATAAAACAACTGTTTTATTAATAAATTTTACCATTGTTATATGTTATATGTTATATATTACATGCTGCACGTTACATGAAACTAATCAGCGGTTGTACCCCAAAAAATTATATCCCCATTCTTATTCCCGTCACCTTCATAATCTTGCGGAATAGTTAATCTAGCTTTGATTGTTTCAGATAAAGACTGGGTGATAACCTTATTGAAATCTGCCCATAATTCTCCATTCAATTTAAAATTATTAATCAAACTCTGCTCGCCAGAAACAATTGCTTCTAAATATATCGGAACAGTCCCGTTGTTAGTAATCATAATATCCCCAACCGAAGTTTGTCCTTTAGCTAGTTTGCCAAAATCAATATTCTCAATTTCTATCTCAAACGAAAGTTCTGGATTTGTTATTAAAGAGCTATCTTCAATTTCTACTTGCCAAGTAATAGAATCAGAAACACTACTACCAACTTTAATTGTAACTGGATTTGACCTAACATAACCTGACTTTTCTGCTCTTAAAATATAAGTACCGGCATTAGCAATGCTAATACTGCTTCTGCCATTAGAATCCATAACATAATCCTGATTGCCATTATTTACTACTGCTCCTTCAGCTGAATGCCAACTTTGATCAGTTTCATCATAATAAGCAACTAAGACATTAAAGGGTTCATTAACTGGAGCAGAATTAGCAGATATCTCCAATCTTAAAGGCTTTTCCCCCCATTCGCCAAAATACCAAATAATCTCATCACCTAGTTGTAGATTATAATCAGCCGCTCCAACTGCTGGAGATCCCCAATTTACAAAATACATCCAGCCGATCACACCGCTAGCCTCGTCATTATTGATTTTATTCAAATATGGTCCATATGATGTATCTTTAATATTATATGTATATCCACATTCTGCAGCTGCTATTTCAACAATTTCCAAAGCGGTAGCAGCATTAAAATAACCTTCACAATACATTTCTTCACTACCTTCAATACGTAAATAATTTCCTGAAACTGAATCTTTGGATAATTTCTTTACTGGAAAATATTTTCCTGACAAAGCTATTAAAGCGTATGAAGTCATACCTTTGGAACCAGTCTCATCACCTGCTACCCACTTAAATGAACCGTCTGATGTTTGCAAGCTATTCAAAAAATCAAAACTAGCTTGATCTACCTGCTCATTAGCTTTTTGCAATGCCATTATCACCCAAGCAGTTGAGGCTGAATCAGATTCACCTCCAGGTGAATACGGCCATCCACCGTCTGTATTTTTTGCCTGAATTAAATAATTTATAGCATTGGCAATTACCGTATCACCAACTGAATAACCAGCTTCAAGTAATGCCATAACAGCTGCAGCAGTATCATTGGTATCGCTAGTTTGACCAATTCCCCAAGACCAACCGCCATCAACATTCTGATTAGCTAATACATATGAAACTGAGTCTGAAAAAACCAAATTATCAGTTTGATTCACGCTAGCGAGAGCAAGAATGCCAAAAAAATCGTCATTCAGTAAAGCTTGATCACCAATTTGCCCAACTAAATAATAATCGCTTTGCAAATCATTTATTAAATCCTTGCCAGAATAATATTCAGCTGGATTAATACCCAAAGCAGCTAAAGTCAAAATTCTTTTTTCCAGATCAGTCGCATTGCTAGGATTAAAATCATTTAAAAATCCAATATCAAAATCAGTTTCACCAGCAGCTATTAAACTTTGAGCTGACCAATCATCAATTGATTGAATTTTCAAATACTCAATTGCTTCTCCTGTACCCGCAAAAATATATCCAGGTATAAACCAAGTAACGATGCTTAATAAAATAAAGGTCGTTAAAAACTTTTTCATTTTATACAAATTAATTATTAATAAAAATACTCTCCCTAAGGAGAGCTGAACACCTAACCAAAACTAATCTAATTGTTCTGATTAAATTCACCATCTCCCTAAAACGCGAGCAGATAATAAAATATATAACCCATATAACAAGTTTTCTGACTTACCTGTCTTGAGCCTGTCGAAAAATCCCGACTCATTACAAGCTTACAGTAGCGCGACTGTGGAGGATTTGCACCTCGCTTACCTTGTTATATATTTTTTTAATGTGGATATACCTTAATGCATTTACCTAAAATAATCAAAAAATCTTATGTGGAAAACAATATTTATAATTTCTAACTATTTTTTATTTTCTGGACCCCTGCCTGCGCAGGGGTGACGGGTTGGATAATTTATTATTTCTGCGTCTTTACTATTATCATACAATAACACTTTATATCCTACCGTGTCATTCCTGCGAAAGCAGGAATCTAGAAAATAAAACCAAATTTACAAATAAAATAATTCTGCTATAATTATATTACCTGTTAATATCTTTTAGATAATCTACTTTCTAAGGGATAGTCTCGAGGTAAATTTATATCTAAGAAAAATCGTTATTTAACGATTTTTCTTTTTTTACACTTAAATTTATACCACTTATTCTTAGCGGGTATGAATACGCCATTCCTATAAATTCCGTTACATACTATATAATCATCATCTGTCGGAAAACATATCTGTTTCATAAGCATCATCCTCCTTCCTGTCATTATGTATCTCAAGAATACTCCTTAAAAAATAAATTTTAAAATTACAAAATATAGAATGTATATCACGCAATTATTTCCAAACTTCTTCTTCGACTCCTAAATCTTTCCCAATTTTTCTTGCCAATACAAATAAATAATCTGACAATCTATTTAAATATTTAATAACTAAATCATCTGCTGGTTCATTCTCAGTCAACCTGACAATTAGTCTTTCTGCTCGGCGACACACACTTCTGGCAATATGACACTCGGAAACCGCTAAATGCCCGCCAGGGACAATAAACGATTTTAATTCTGGTAAATCTTTTTCTATCTGGTCAATTTCTTTTTCCAAAACTGATACATCTAATTCGGTAATAAATAATTCTGACTTTTCTGTCAATGCTAATTGCGATCCAACTCTAAATAATTTCTTTTGAATTTCGATTAATGCTAATTTAACATTCTCATCAATATCATGAGCTCTTAGCATCCCTAAATGCGCGTTTAATTCGTCAATTGTGCCATAGACTTCAATTCTTAAATTACCTTTAGAAACTTTTTCTCCACCAAATAACGAGGTTTTACCCATATCACCTTTTTTGGTATAAATTTTCATGAAATTAATTTATAATATTTTTCTAGTAAATCCTCATAACCATCCATTAATGAAAATTTTTCTATTTCATACTTATCAACCCATTTATAATTATCATGTTCTTTGCTTAAAAAAATATCCTCATTAATAGCCTGACATATAAAATAAATTGCTATCACTTGATTAGTGCCACTGTATTCATAAAACCAATCTCTAATACCAAATGGCTCGCCTATGATAATATCTAAACCTACTTCCTCTTTCACTTCCCTTAGCAGTGCCTCTAAAGGCTTTTCACCAGATTCTAATCTTCCACCTGGAACATCCCATTTACCAACATTTGTATTTTCATCTTCTTGATTACTTTCCTGAATTATCAACAACTCTCCTTGTTTATTTTGAATAAACGCCTTAACGGCAATATATTGTCTAATCTTATTCATAATTTATTTAGGATTTATACTTAATACCTACTACTTAATACTTGATACTAATCTATGAGCACCCGCTAGTAGCTCCGCAATTCAAACATTTATAACAAGAACCGTTTCTAATCATAATTTCTCCACAAGTATCACAAACTGGCGCATCAGATTGATTGTCAAAAATAAAATTATCACTCTCTGATTCAATTTTCTCATCCTTCTCATTGAATAAATTTGGCTGTTCATCCTGCACTTCCAGATCTCTAGGTTTATTTTCTGGTTCGTCTTTTACTTCCAAAAATCCATTACCTAAAACATTTTCACTATCACTATTGCCATTATTACCATTCACTTTCACGCCAACAATCGCTGCCTCTTCTGGAGATAAAAATTTCAAAGCCATCCATCTAAATATATAATCAACAAAAGACTTAGCAATTTTTATTTCGGAATTATTTGTGAATCCAGATGGCTCAAATCTTCTATGAACAAACTGATTTACCAAAACTTTCAATGGCACTCCATATTGCAAAGCTAGAGAAACCGCAGTAGCAAATGAATCCATCAAGCCTGCTATGACTGATCCATCTTTACTTATTATCACAAATATTTCACCAGGCGTACCATCTGGATATAAACCAGCTGTAATGTAGCCAGAATGACCGCCAATGACAAATTTATGAGTTATAGAATTTCTTTCGTCAGGCAGCCTTCTTCTTCTCGGCTTATGTTTAGCACTAGTAGTTTCTTTGCTAAATCCTATATTTTCAGTTTTCTCATCTTCTTTATTTGTATTTAATGGTTGAGTCCTCTTAGAACTATCTCGGTATATAGCAAGAGCTTTAACACCGCTCTTCCAACCTTGAATATAAACATCCATAATATCTTCAACTGTGGAATCTTTCGGCATATTCACTGTTTTTGAAATAGCTCCTGAAATAAAAGGCTGTACTGCCGCCATCATTTTAATATGACCCATATGATGAATTGTTCTTTTTCCGTTAGTCGGCCGAAAAGCGCAATCAAATACTGATAAATGCTCGTCTTTCAAATCTTCCACTCCTTCTATAGTGTCATGCTTGTCAATATACTCAGTGATATTTTTTATTTCCTCTTCTTTATAGCCAAGTTCCTGCAAAGCCTCTTGAACTGAATTATTAACTATTTTCATAAATCCACCGCCCACAAGCTTTTTGTATTTTACCAAAGCAATATCGGGCTCAACTCCAGTTGTGTCGCAATCCATCATAAATGCTATGGTGCCAGTTGGCGCCAGTACTGAAGCTTGAGCATTTCTAATACCATCCTGTTCTACATCTTCAACTACCTGTTCCCAAATATTTTTAGCAGTTAAATACAATTCTTCACTTATATGTTCCTTTTCAATTTTTTCAACTTCCATTAAATGCTTTTTCATAATCCTAATAGTTGGTTCACGATTTTTATCAAATCCAGCAAATGAACCTAATATTTTAGCAATTTGCCCTGACTGTTCATAAACTACTCCGGTCATAATAGATGTAATGACTGCTGCCAAAGCCCTGCCTTTATCAGAATCATAAGCTAAACCCTTGCTCATCAAAAATGCTCCTAAATTTGCAAACCCGAGCCCTAAAGTTCTATATAAATGAGAATTTCTGGCCATCACTTCCGTCGGATATGAAGCGTTGTCAATAATTATATCCATAGCTGTTGTAAATACCCGAACTGCTTTTTCAAATCCTTTTATATCAAAAGTACCATCATCTTTCTTAAATTTCATCAAATTCAAAGAAGCTAAATTGCAAGCTGTGTCATTCAAAAACATATATTCACTACAAGGATTTGAAGCGTGAATTCTATCTGTATTTAAACAAGTATGCCAATCATTAATTATAGTATCGTATTGAACACCTGGATCACCGCAAATATGAGTACTTTCTGATATCTTTCTTAATAATTCTTTAGCATTATATTTCGTAGCTTCAGTCCCATCAACAACATTCTTAGTTGTAAAGTCCTTGTTCTCAATAACAGCCTGCATAAATTCATCAGTTATCCTGATTGAATGATTAGCATTTTGAAAAAATATTGAAGTATAAGCTTCACCGTCAATAGCTCCGTCATACCCGGAATCAATCAATGCCCAAGCTTTCTTTTCTTCTTTTACTTTAGATTCAATAAAATCTAAAATATCAGGATGTTCTATATTCAAAATTACCATTTTAGCCGCTCTCCTTGTTTTACCGCCTGATTTTATTACACCAGCAAAAGCATCATAGCCTTTCATAAAACTGACTGGTCCAGATGCCTGCCCGCCGCCTGACAAACTCTCTTTTGAAGACCTGATTGGTGATAAATTAATACCGCTGCCGGAACCAAACTTAAATATCATACCCTCTGTTTTTGTTAAGGACAGAATTGAATCCATAGTGTCTTTGATAGACAAAATAAAACACGCGCTACATTGCGGGTGTGTATAATCATCTTCTGCCAATTTTACTTTTTTTTCTTCATTATTCCAATAATACCTGCCAACTCCAGAACCAGTATCATATCTATGCACCCCTGTATTAAACCATACTGGGCTGTTGAATGTAGCATATTGATTAACAATTAACCAAGTTAATTCATTATAAAATGTTTCTGCTGCTTCATTATTAATAAAATAACCATCATTCTTACCCCAATCAGTCATGGTTCTGGTTACTCTATCAATTATTTGTTTTATTGAACTTTCTCTTTCTCCTTTTTCTTTATTTCCATAAAAATATTTACTAGCTACTATATTAGTTGCGTTTTGCGACCAAAAGTCAGGTGTTTCTACATCAGTTTGTTCAAAAATAACATCTCCGCTTACACTAACAATTTTAGCTATCCTTTTTTCCCAAATAATTTCATCAAATGGATGCTTATCAGGATCAGAAAAATAATATTCAAATTGCGACTTCATGCCTTGATTATTTAATGGTTGATCACCATTCTCTTCAATTCTTGTAATTTTATTCCTGCCATAACTATAATATGAATCAGCTACTGGTCCTAAGCCTCTTTCTCTAAGCGCCACTTCAACAGACTCTCGAATAGACAAAGTACTTGGCAATCCTCCTTGCTCCATATCAAATTTTATCTTTTGAATAACTTCCTCAGTAATTTTACCTGAAATTGGATTATCTTTTATATTAGTTGATCGCAAAGCTAATGAAATCGACTTCTTTAATTTCTCCAAGCTAAATAATTGCGAGGAACCATCCTTTTTTAAAATATAAATCAAAGTAATCGGTCCTTTGAACTTAGAATCAGCGGAAAGATTTGACATGGGGTTATATTGTTTAATATTTATATATTATTTAAATTTTGCACTTCTTTTTGAAATCCTGTTACATCTTCAAATGACATATAAACCGAAGCAAAACGTATATATGCAACTTGATCAAATTTTTTCAAATGATCCATTACAATCTGACCAATTTCTTCACTGGAAACTTCATTCTTTTTCAATTTTTGAATATCTCTCTCAATTTGTTTAACCAAACAATGCAGAGTTTCTCCAACAATGTCTCTTTTTTCCAAAGCTCTTTCCAAACCATGAATTAATTTTTCTTTACTATATAATTCTTTTTTCCCATTCCTTTTAACAACCTGCATATCAAAAATCTCTCCTTCTTCAACTGTAGAAAATCTATAACCGCATTTTATACATTCTCTTCTGCGCTTAACTGATAAGCCGTCGCTACCAACTCTGGAATCATTTACTTTTGTATTATCGTGGTTACATAATGGACAATGCATATAAAAAAAGATTTACGATTTAAGACATAAGATTTATGAATTAATCATATTCATGATAAAAAAATTAATAGACACATCCTTAAATCATAAATCTTGAATCTTAAATCACCTTAACATAACTATGAATTTTTATTATTATTGTTAAATTTTATCTAAATCTTTAATTTTTAACTATAACAATATATAGTAGCGGCAATATTAATTATAACCCTACATATTGTGATGGTCAAATATTAGCAACTTTGGGAAAATATAATTATTTTTATCAAGTATAGCTATAATTTTACTCATATCTAAACTAGAATTATGCTGATTCTGCAAATAACGACGCCTGTCATTGTGGATAACATTATAACAATCGATAAATACTATTTAAAAGTATACTATTCTATTAAACGAGTTCTTAATTTTTCTGTATTACCATATCTTAAATAAATCTAAATATGACTGTAATACTTCACTGTCACCTTGTTTTAATTCTAAATTTTTAAACATCCTTCTTTTAGTAACTATTCTAAGAACTCTATCGTCAACAAGAATGTATAATAATGAAAGTGTCAATCCAAAAAAATTCGTAAAAAATCAATATTTTTTTACTATATTACTCTTTATGAACCAATGAACATACTATGGTATGTTCATCACCATCTTTCATATCAAATCTCTATATTTAACTCTAGAGTTAAATATAGAGATAATAAATTATCCCCGCAGCAAGCTGACGGGGTATTAGCC
>DAOUWZ010000015.1 GCA_030666865.1 bacterium
ACCACTAAGATGATTCAAGAATACATAGAACACCATTTTGAAGGCAAGGAAGCTGAAGATTCATTCAGAGTTGAAGAACCTTAAAGATTTCAATCTTTAACCAGTTAAGTCTGTCGACTTCTAGTCGACAGTGGTTTAAAATAACAATTAATATATGGATCAACTAGATAAACAATTAAATAATTTAGAGCCAGTGCCAGAAAAAGTTAAAACAAAGAAAAATTGGTGGCTAGTTGGCAGTGTGATGGTAGCGATGATAGTTGTTGGTTTGATTTTTGTGTTAACAACAATTGAGATTAATAAGTATAAGATTGTTTTAGAGAATAATATTAATCAGTTAGGAAATGAACCATTAGAAGAAGAAAAGACTGCAGAGCAAAAATCTGAAGCATATAATTTTTTTAAAGAACTGGAAAGTGAAGGTATTGTTTTTGGCGTTATTAATGAAGCAGTTTTTAAATGGAGAGATTGTCGCCCAATTACCACATGCGCGGACAGTTCAGAAATAGTCAAAATTTATGGTTATGGCGCAGTGCTAGAAAAATCAAGTGTAAATATATATGAATTATTAAGACAAAAAGGTTTTAAAAAGGCTATTGCTAATGAAGCTGATGGAACAATTAGTGGCAGTAGCGGTTATCAAAAAGATAATATGGCATGCGAGATAGGCAATAAGTATCAAGGTAAAAAGAGTGAGATTTATGAAAAATTACGAAGTGGCCAGAGTGATGATTTAACAAGAGTAATTACGCTTGAATGCGGGTTACTGCCAAAAGAAGGAAGTTATCTTTCCATTTGTAATTTAAAAGACAATCATCGGTATTATCTTAATAAGGAATTAAAAACTGAAGGAGTTTTAAAATTTATTGATGAAAATTATTGGATTGACAAAGGAGGATTATTTTTAGAAGATGATGGTTGTCAGATTCCAATTATGAGTTGGTTAACTGAATGTTCAGCAGATATTAAAAATTGTCATAAATTAGAAATAATGAAAGATTATTTAGATAAAAAAATTATATTAAATGGAATTTTAAAAGAGATTCGACAGTATAAATATGATGAAGGGAAAAGGCGATTAATAGGTTATTTTGTGATTACTGATATTAATAATGTAGTTATAGACGAAGTTGTTGATTGGCGAGATAAATGTATAAAAAGTGGCGGTCAAGTAGAAACTGTTTGTGCGAGTGGTATCCCGCCGCATTGCCAAGATCTTTGTAGTTGTGACAGAATTTCGTTTGTTGAAGTGACTAATAAAAATACTGGTGAAAAAATTGAAAAAGCATATAGTTTCCGAATTTTAAAAGACAATGAATGTTTTGATTGTCAAAGTGATATTGAATGCCAGGAACAAAACAAGGATAGTTGGTGTCAGGAGGATATATGTTATAAAAAATTTAAGTAAAATTAATATAATATAATATTTATGAATAGAACAATATCAACAGAGACAATTAATAAGGTGGGGGAGACAGTTAAATTAAATGGTTGGGTTCATGTTAGACGTAATATGGGCAAGATTGCTTTTTTGGATTTGCGCGATCGTTGGGGAATTTTGCAAGTGGTGTGTGTACCAGCAGAACTAGATGAACAATCAATAGAGGTTTTGAAAGATATCAGGCCAGAGTTTGTGTTGGAAATTGAAGGAGTAGTACAAGCCCGGGGTGAGAAACAGATCAATAAAGATATGCCAACCGGAACAGTAGAAATTTTGGCTAAGAAAATTAATATTTTATCAAAAGCAGCCACCCCGCCATTTGAAATAGAGAATGAAGATCGGCAAGCCGGTGAAGAGCTAAGATTGAAACATCGTTATCTTGATCTTCGGCATGAACGAATGAAAAATAATATGATTATGCGTTCTCGGATGATGCAGTTTGTCAGGAATTTTTTACACGGACAAGATTTTGTGGAAGTGCATACACCGATTTTGTCCAAATCTACCCCAGAAGGCGCGCGTGACTATTTGGTGCCATCTAGAAAATTTCCCGGGTCATTTTTTGCCTTGCCGCAAGCACCACAGCAGTATAAGCAAATGTTGATGGTGGCAGGAATGGAAAAATATTTTCAAATTGCGCCGTGTTTTCGTGATGAAGATGCTAGGGCTGACCGTAGTCCTGGAGAATTTTATCAAATTGATATGGAAATGAGTTTTGTTAATCAGGATGATGTTTTGAGTTTGACTGAAAAAATGTTCACTAAGATGATTAAAGAATTGTGGCCGGATAAAAAAATGACTCATTCAAAATGGCCAAGATTGGATTGGCAAGAAGTAATGGATAAATATGGTACTGATAAGCCGGATTTGAGAAAGGATAAAAACGATGCAAATGAATTAGCGTTTGCTTGGATAGTTAATTTTCCTTTGTTTGAAAAACAAGCTGAAGATAGAGAGTCGGAAGAACATTTTCATGGCTCAACTGGCGCTTGGGCGCCCTCTCATAATATGTTTACCAGACCAAAAGAAGAAGATTTAGAATTGTTGGATTCTGATCCAGGGAAAGTTAAATCATACCAACATGATTTGGTATTGAATGGTGTTGAAGTTGGCGGAGGAGCTTTGAGAATATATGACGCGAAGATTCAAGAAAAAGTTTTTGACTTGATTGGTTTTGATGCTAAGAAAAAAGAACAATTTAAGCATTTTTTGACTGCTTTTAAATATGGAGTGCCGCCTCATGGCGGAATCGCTCCTGGTTTTGATAGATTGCTGTCAATATTGCAAAGCGAACCAACAATTCGAGAAGTAATAGCTTTTCCTTTAACCGCTGACGCTAAAGATCCTTTGATGGAATCCCCGAGCGAAGTAGCCAAAGAGCAGTTGGATGATTTAGGAATTCAAATTAAGAAGTAGATTATTAGATGTTTAATTTTAATAAAGAAAAAAATATTGCTGATAATAAAATTGAAAATGATTTTTTATTATTAGTGGCTGAATACAATGATCTGAAAAGAGAACTATTAGAAATTGATGAACTGGTTACTAATTCTAGTGATATTGATATTATTAAAGTATGGGCAATGGATAATATGGGAGGGGGGGTAATCGCCAAAGAGTATTTGCCAGCTATTGATAAAATGATAGAAAGTTTTACTACTTCTGAAAGCAAATCCAAAGAAATTGATTTAATAGAGTTTAAAGATTATTATTTGCCACAAATTAGAAAAAGAATGGAGTGGTGTAGAGATTTTAAAGACAAGATAAATAAATGATATTACACTTATTTAAAAAAGTTGAGCTACCAAAAAAATTACCAGGTGAATTAAGAGGTATAGTTAATAAGTTGGCTCACATTAATAATAAAGAGGAGTATTTGCAAGAAGCTTATAATTTGTTTACAGAAAAATATCAAGGAAATCATTTTTTAATAATTAAAAAATTTAAAGATTTATTTGTTAATGACATTAAAATATTGGTTAGTTTGGGAAAATATCAGCATTGTATGTCTATGAATTATTTATTACGGGCAGTGTTGATTACTAGTGGTAAATTTACTAAAAATAACATTAAGACTGCTTTTTCTTTAGTTTGGTATATTTTTCCGCATCAATATTTGAAAATCAGAGTCTCAGCTAATAAATGGATAAATGTTGATTTGTGGGCTAAGTCATATGGAATAAAATTTGGTAATTATGCGAGGGGGTTTAATACTTAATTATAATTTATGAAATTTAGCAGTAGAAGAAATTTTGAGAGAGCAGAACAAAAAAGAAATCCAGAAAGAACTGATAGTTTATTGGGAAAGGCTAGGTATGTGGAAAAAACTGTTGGTATTATTTCTTGTTGGGGTGGCAAATCAGGTAAGCAGTGGCGAGTAAAATTTTTAGATGAACATAGTCAGCCAGTAGGTGAGGAAATTATTTGTCACGAATACAATTTGACTGATATTGTTATGAATGAAAAAGTTAATCAAGGGAGTACAGATGAATTAGTCGAAGTAGTAGAAGAGGGAAAACTAATAACTAATAACCCGATTTATGAATTAGCTTTTGCTAATCATGACGGAGAATTAAAAGGTTGTGCTATTTATAAGAAAAAAGAGGTTGGTATCCTTTCTTATAATAGCGGTAGGTCAGGTAAAGAGTGGGTGCTTAAGTATTTAGATGCGTTAGGTAATTTTCATAGCAGGGAATTCAAATGTCATGAATATGAATTGAGTGATATTGAAATGAAGCCAAAAAAATAAAGTTGAATCAGAATAAATAAAAAACTTTTTTAGCGAGGATTTTTTATTTATATTTTGGTATAATAAACATACAGATGAAACTTTCTGATTTACAGAAATATATTCTTAAAAAAACGTTAGTTTATAGTAAAACTAAGCTAGCGCGGTCAGTTTTTGTTGATTTTTATAAAAAGAAAAAGTCAGTCCCAGCTAAAGAAATGCAAGTAAAAATTATTACGCAAAGCTTGGAAAGATTAATAGAAAAAGGCTTAATAATCGGTTATGGGCATAAAACGCCAGAAAAATATTTTATTACCGATATTAAGTTGACTCTCCAAGGTAAAAAAATAGCTAAATCATTGTTTGGCAAGCAAATAAAATTACCTTTTAAAATTAGGATAAAAAAATAGAAAAGAAACAAGATATTTACCTGCTGGCAGGCAGGCAAAAAACAAAATGAAAATTTAAAATGCAAAATTTTTACACACCCCGTCCTGAAAGCTTCGCTTTCAGTCCACCCCTCTCTAGAGAGAGGATTGCTCTCGCGCCAAGTATTACTATTAATAAATCGTGATAAGTTAAATCTCCCCTTGAGGGGAGTGTCCGATAGGACGAGGGGTGTAAAAAATAGTATTATAGTTTGTTTAAAATTAATTATATAAATATATGAAAAAAATTATTTTAGGAACAGTTATTTCATTTTTATTTTTTCCACTATTGGCGTCAGCTGATGGTATGTTTATTCCGCCGCCGGATAGGTATATTTATGAGACTGATCAAAGGGCTGTTATTTTTTATGAGCACGGAATGGAGACTTTGGCATTGTCAGCATCATTTCGCGGTAATGCTAGTAATTTTGCTTGGCTTGTTCCGACGCCAACCCGCCCGGAAGTAGATAAAGTTTCAGATGAACTGTTTGTATCATTGGAAGATTTTACCAGACCTTATTATCCTGATTCTCGTTATGGTGTTGATTATGGTAAAGGATATTATGCCAATGAAGTGTTGGATCAAGCAGTAATGGTTATAGAAACTAAGCAAGTAGGATACTATGAAATAACTGTTTTGAAATCTTCAGATGCCAATGAATTAAGTGCATGGTTGAATCGTCATAATTATTCATTTCCTCAAAATGCTAATTATTTATTACAGTCTTATATAGAAAATGAATGGTATTTTACAGCTGTTAAAATAATTGATGAATATAGCAATCAAGCGATTGAAAATCAGTTATTTGAAGGTCATGCCCAGCCATTGATGCTTACTTTTCCTACTGATAGAATAGTTTATCCATTGAAGATTTCTGGTATTGATGTGGTTTATTCAAAATCAAATCCCAGAGTAGCTATTTATGGAGCTGATTATTATATTGAACAGCCAAATAAGCAAGATTATTATGTCAATAGAAATAGTTATTATCCCAGACCGCCAAAACAAGCCGGTATATTGATTTATGTGATTACTGATAGCAGGCAGACGCTGCCAGGTTTTGATACTCAGTATGCTGGTTGGATCAAGGGGGAGGAAATAAAAAATTTAGCTTTCACTGATAATGGCGATCCTTGGCTGGAACCGACCAGTGATAAATATTTTATTACCAAATTGTACAAGATGATGAATAAGAGTGAAATGACCAATGATTTATATTTAAGGCAGTATGATAGCAATGACATGGTCAATGCTCCCGAGTGGTTTGATGAGAAAGAAAATAGCAATTTATTATTTTGGTTGCTTATTGGTATTAGTTTATTTTTGACTGTTATGATTTCAGGGCTTATTATTTTTGATAAAAAAAAGTAAGTTAATATATATTATTATTAATCAAAAAAATATGGAAGACATTTTACCAAAAGACCAGGCTTCTGCCAATGCGCCAGAATCCACCAGTAAAAAAAATAAATTTAAAATCTCAGTTTTGGGCGTATTTCTTACTATTATTTTGACAATAGCCTTAATTCTGCTTGGTGAGCGAATATTGTTTGATTTAAACAAAGCTGTCAATCCATTGATTGAGTCTTCTACTCAAACTGTCCAAAATTACAGAACTTCCTATAGTAATAAATACGTTTCTGAAAGAAGTCCGCTCTCTCAAACTGTTATTAGGTATGAAAAAGAAAAAAAGGGTGAGTATGTGCTTTATAAGATGTTGATTCATTCTGCATTTGTAATTCCAATTTTCTTATTGATGATTTTCTTTTATTTTAGATTCAATCTACGTGATAAGTTTTCCGATTTAAGGGTTGTGATGTGGGGTTATGTCATATTTTCGTTTTGGATGATATTGCATCTTCTTGGCGAGATTGGAAAATACGTTTTTGAGCAATACAAAAATGCTGCTGTATATATTGTTTTGTTGTTATTGGTGGTAATATTTAGTATTTTAGCTGTTTTATTGCAAAATAGAACAAATAAACATTTATCCTAAAATATATGTATGAAATAAAAAGGCTTGATATTTTATCAACTGCCAGAATTACCGCAATTATATCTTTAGTAGTTAGTTTGATTCCATTTATGGTTTATTTGTTGGTTTTTTTGGGTGAGTTTGTATTTAGTTCTAGGTCATATTATAGAGGGTTTATTCCAGCTTTGATTGGTCTGATTATGGTGCCAGTTGGCGGTGTTGTTGTTGGGTTTTTAATTGGTTTGTTAATCGCTTGGCTTTATAATTTGATTGCGCCGCATTTTGGCGGAATAAAATTGGATTTAGGATTAGTTAAAGAAAAGATAGATAAAGAATAAATAATTAGATACAATACTAATTTCTAATCATTGATTATTTACTAACCACTAATAACTAATCACTAATATATGATACCAAAAAAAGTTTTAAACTATTTGGAAAAAAATGAAACTAAGTATGAAATAGTAGAGCATCGCACAGTATATACTGCTTATGATTTAGCGATGACATTGAAAATGAAAGAAAATCAAATTGCTAAAAATTTATTGATCAAAGCGGATAAAGATTTTGTGATTGCGGTCTTGCCAGCAAATAAAAATATAGATTTGAAAAAGTTTGCCAAAGTAGTGGGTGCAAAAAAAGCAGATATGCCTAAAGAGGGAGTAATGAAAACAAAATTCAAAGTTCATCCAGGGGCGCTTCCGGCTTTTGGCGGTGTTAACAAATTACCGGTTTATATTGATAAAGCTTTAACCAAAGAAGCACTGGCATTATTTTCTGTGGGTAGTTTTACGGAAAGTATAACCATGACAGTAAAGAATTTTATCAAATTGGAAGAAGCGGTCTCGGGAGTTTTCTCTGTGGCGAAAAAAATAAAGAAACAGCCGGTTAAAAATAAGCCGAAAAAGAAAATAACTGTAAAAAAGACGATTAAAAAAAAGAAATAATATTATAAAAACATCCTGACTTTTAGACATAGTGGGATGTTTTTATAATTGACAGATTTATTTAATAATGATAAGGTTAGACGAAAAATGTAAATTAATAGTTGAATAAAATAAGCCTTTTTGGCTTAGGGAGATCCAAATGGGAATAAAAAGTTCTTTATTATACAAAGAATTAGCTGAGTTTATTGCTAATTGGGAAATGACATTACCGAACTATCTAAATTTTCAGCCAACTGTAGGTAAAAAACCAGATCTTGTAAAGGTCAAATTGGATGATTTTTTAACACGGGAAAAGACCTTTGATAAACAAATATTGTTGTTGGTTGAGAAAACAATTAAGCAGAAAGATTTGCGTATCAAATTTGTGGTGATAACTTTTGACGGAAAAGGTGAGGACGCTTTTTATCCAGTACAAAAGTTATTTCAAATGATAAGCCCATATGTGAAAATGGGTTTAATGGAACCTATCTTAAGTTATCAGGGAGATTATAAAAAGTTTCAGCCTAAAATTGTTAAATGGTGCCATGATAATAATATTAGAGTCATGTATGCCAATGATATTTCTTTAGTCGACGATAAGAATAAGGAAAAAGTTTCTTTTTCGCAGATGGGGAAAGCTGAACACTTGATGAAAATTTATAGTGATTTGACAGCTGATTTGAAAGTTGAAGAAATGTCAATAAATTTTGAGGCAGCCCTACATAGAACTTTTGTCATAACATGGGATGATGATTATGTTATGACATCTTTAGAAAATATTTTAGCAATGGCATGCGCTTGGACACTTGGGTATGCTAAATCAAATGTTCCCAAAATTAAAAAATTAATCAAAAAATTTCAAGGATTGGAAAGTATTGCCAACTCTAGTACTCGTTTTAATTTTAAACAGATTGCTTTTGATGTCAGGCCAGCTATTATTGAAGGTACTAGAGAGGTCTTGACTTATCCAAGTTTATTTAAGTTTTGTCTAAAACGATATGTGGAGTTGATACGAAAAGGAGTTTTAGTAAAAAATGGCAGTGTTCGACGATATCAACAGTTAGAAATAAAAATCAATCAATTAATCGTCAAGGGCGTGGTTTTGACACCTTATAACTTGAAAGATATTCTAACCAAGAAAGAATATTTGTTGTTGAAAAGAGTTTTAGATTATTTTGTTGATTTAGGCGGTCGAGTTACACTCGGTTTTACTAGACGAATGGCTAAAAGGCCTTATGAGATTCCTCAGTTATTGAGTGAATACGATTATATCCTTAACGGAGACTATGGTACGTCTCTGTGGCTAGTTAGGCAAAAAAATCTAGCGCCTGGATACGCCTTTGAAATAGTTTGCCGAGTGCAAGATATCTTGGCAACTACCAGAGAATCTGGTAAAAAAAGAACAGTAAAGAGCGGGTTTTTAGAAGCGCAGCCGCATATCCATATCCCGCAACACAGTGTTGAATATATGGAATTTGTCATAGACTATTATTATGATATAATGCTTTTTTTACAAAAACTTGAACCATTATCTTATTTGGTAAAAAAGTATTTATCCAAGTCTATGGGGACAAAAATAATTAGGCGAAATATATTGGGCAAAGTAAAAAGGATTCAATGGAATCCGCATGGACAATTATATCGCCAACCGCTGTTTTTTGAGCCTTTACAAGGGTTAAAGGCAGTTAGAAAAGAATAGGCTATTAATAAGGGGGTTTGTTAGGACCCCCCTTTTTTTATTATTTAGAGTAAATATGGTATAATATGTATGCCCCATGTTTTTTAATTATTTAGAATTCTTTGGCATTTTTGCCATTTTTTTTGTTATTTATGGGTGAAAAAAGCATAAAATTAGAACAATTTGAAGGTCCGTTGGCATTGCTTTTACAAGTAATTGAACAAGAAGACCTTGATATTACTGAAATTTCAATGGCTAAGGTGACGGATCAGTATATTAAGTATTTGGAACAGCAAGAAGATTTACATCCTGATGAAATTGCTGATTTTTTAGTGATTGCCACTAAGCTTTTATATATAAAATCAAAAGTTTTATCACCTGATTATTTTGTAGCTCCAGAAAGAGAAGAATCAGAACTAGCCAGACAACTTAAAATGTATAAAGAATATGTTGAAGTCAGTAAGCATATAAATATTTTTTGGAAATCTGATAAACAATTTTTTTCAAGAGAAAAATCATTTAAATTACCACAAAAGAAATTTGTTCCACCAAAACATATTAGTCAGGAAGATATGAAAGAGATAATGAATAATGTAATTGTTTATTTGGAACCGATTGCCAGGCTTAAGGTCAAAAAAATGGATATTACTATTAGCATTAAAGATAAAATTAAAAATATCAAAGAATTAATTCAAAAGAAGTTTAATTATGATTTTTATTCATTAATATCAGGTACCAAAACCAAAACCGAAAAGATTGTCAGTTTTTTGGCAGTTCTTGAACTGGTCAAGCAGCGCGAAGTTGAGGTAAGGCAGGAAATAATTTTTGAAAATTTTGTAATCAAAAAATCAGAATGAAATAATTTTGCAACTCTCTCAATAACTAATATAAAAATAAATGTCAGCCATAGAAAATAAATTGAAAATTCAAACAATGCTATTAATTTCTCATAAACCGGTCAGGTTTAAGGAATTTATTCAAGTATTGAAGATTGAAATTGATGAAGTTGGCAGAATTATTGAATCACTTAGAAATGAGTTCAACACGAAAGATTCTGGTTGGTGGATAGTAGAAACAAATGATGCTGTTCAATTAGTTACCAACCCGTCTCAAACTCAGTTTATTGAAGAGTATCTGCAAGTAGAGCAAATGGCTGAATTGACTAAGCCAGCTTTAGAAACTTTGACCATCATTGCTTATTCAGGACCAATTTCAAAAATGGTACTTGATAAGATAAGAGGAGTAAATTGTTCTTTGATTATCCGTAATTTAATGATAAAAGGTTTAGTCGAAGAGGTATCCAATGAAGGCGAGAAAAAACTTCAAGTAACAATGGATTTTGTTAAGCATTTGGGCCTATCAGATATTTCTGAGTTGCCTGATTTTGGCACTTTGAATGATCATGAGTATATCAAAGGCTTTAATGGCGAAGCTGAGCAGGTAGAGGAAAAAGTAGAAGAACAAAAATAATTTATGCTCACTGTTTTATTAACAATGCTCCTAGCTAATTTTACTTGTTTTGGTTTTGATGCAAATTGTCCGCCAAAAAATGTTTTACCGGTTGAACAAGAAAATGTTGTCCAAATTCCAAAGAGAGATTACTCAAAGATGAGCGTAGGTGTGAAGATAACTGCGCAGGCAGCTTTGGTTCAGGATTTAGAATCAAGTGTAAATTTATTTGCCAAAAATATAAATCAGCAATTACCTCTTGCTAGTATTACTAAACTGATGACAGTTTTAGTATTTCTTGATTTTGATATTAGTTTTGACCAAAAAGTTGTTATGCAGGCAAAAGATGAAGTTTATAAAGCCAAGTATGTGTATCGTGGTGAGCAAGTGACAGTTAAAGATTTATTACATCTAAGTTTGCTTGGCTCTGATAACAATGCCACTCGGGCTTTAGTCAGAGTCACCGGATTATCAGCATCTGAATTTATAGCACTTATGAATGATAAGGCAAAAAATCTTGGTATGACAAAATCAGTTTTTGTTGACACAACTGGACTGGCTGAAAATAATATATCAACTGCCAAAGATATAGCTACTTTGGCAAAAGCTGTTTGGAGTCAAGAAGAAATATTTAAAATTTCCGGATTATTTGAATATGTGTTAAAAGTAAAAAATAACAATAGATCAAAAAGAATTTTTCATACTAATAAACTAGAAAATAGTTTTTTGGATATTAAGGCAGGAAAAACCGGATTTACTGATGAAGCGGGCTATTGTTTAGTAACCAAGACGATCAATAATGATCAGTCAGAAATAATCACAGTAGTATTGGGAAGTCGAGAAGAAGAAGATAGATTTCAAGATACCAAAGCCATTGTTTGGTGGACGTTTAATAATTATATTTGGTAAGGTTGATATTAATTGTATTTTCCTGCTAAACTATCAACGAGATTATTATAAAAGCTATTTTTATTACAATCTTAATGTAAATTAATCTGAATAATTATGTCTAAAAGTAATATATTTATTGCCAATTGGAAAATGAATCTAAGTGTTGACGAGGATGTTATTTTATCAATAAAATTAAAAGAGTCATTAGCAGAAAATAATAGTGTCACTACTGTAATTTGTCCGCCTTTTACTCATCTTTATTCTATAAAAAATATTCTTAGTGGATCAAATATATTGTTGGGCGCTCAAGATATGTCTTGGATGGGTAAGGGTAGTTTTACCGGGGAGATAGCTCCTTTTATGTTAAAAGAGATGGGAGTCCAATATGTCGTAATCGGTCATTCAGAAAGGAGATTAAATTTAAAAGAAACTGATGAAATGATTAATAAAAAAATTAAATCAGCTCTTAGAACTGATTTAATCCCAATATTATGTGTTGGTGAAACATTTGAAGAAAGACAGCAGGGTAGAAAAGATTTTGTGATAGCCGGGCAAGTAGAATCAGCATTTGCTAAAATTCAATTAAATGGAAAAAAAATTGCAGTGGCTTATGAGCCAGTTTGGGTGATTGGTTCTGGGCAGGCAGTTAAAATTGATGAAGCTGAACATGCTGTCAGAGTAATTAAACAAGTTTTACTTGATATAAGTCCTGACATTGATTTGAAAAATGATGTTGATATTTTGTATGGCGGTAGTGTTGATTCAAAAAATATTTCTTATTTTACTGAGTCAAAGTTAATCAATGGAGTTTTAGTGGGTGGAGCCAGTTTGGATCATGAAGAATTTGTTAAAATGATTAAAATTATGAATAAATAATATGTTAGTACACATTAAAGAATTAGTTGAGCACGCTAATAAAAATAAATACGCTTTGGGTGCTTTTAATATTCACAATTTAGAGACTGCTCTTGGCGTAGCTCGGGCAGCTGTGGCTGCGAATTCTCCAGCCATCATTCAAGTTTCAGAAGGTACAATCAAATATATGGGTTTGGAGCTAGTAACACATTTAGTGTCGATTATTGCTGAGAATGAAGCAGCGGCAATTCCAATTGCTCTGCATCTTGATCATGGCAAGTCTTTTCAATCTATTGTGGAATGTGTTAACGCTGGTTTTTTTTCTGTGCATATGGACGGATCGTCATTAGCGCTTGATGAAAATATTAAAATTACTCGGCAGGCTATTGATTTTGCTCGACCAAAAGGTGTTTGGGTTCAAGGTGAAGTTGGTCCAATAGTCGGCGGACATGGAGCTAAAGGAGAATTATTAGAAGAAGTCCCATTGGCTGATATCAACAAAGTTAAAGAGTTTGTGGCCGCGACGGATGTTGATACAATTGCTCCGGCTGTAGGCACAGCTCATGGGAATTTTACCAATGAAAAGATAGATTTTGATTTGATAGCCAGTGTTAAAAAAGTCGTAGGGGAAAAAACTATTGTTATGCATGGCGGTAGCGGTATTGCAGATAATGATTTGCAAAAAGCGATTAGTTTGGGAATAAATATTATAAATATTGGCAGTCATGTTAAAGAGGAATTTTCTCAAGCGGTAATCAAGACAGCCTTGGCCAACAAAGACGAAACAGATCCAAGAAATTTATTGACTCCTGGCATTGCCGCAGTAACAAAAATTGTTATGGACAAAATGAAAGTTTTTGGTTCAGCTGGAAAGGCCTAATTTATTAATTGAAGATATAATATGAGATGGTATGAAATAATTTTACTTTTATTGACCCTAGGGAGTTTTTTGTATCTTGTTTATAAGTTTATAAAAAAATTTCCACAGACAGCTAGAGTTGATGTTAATAGTCTTCCAGAAACAAAATTACAAGCATTGAAAAAAAATATGCTTGATAAAAGATTGCGAAGAAAGCTGGGCGCCAAAGGAGAAATTGTTTGGAAAAAGCTAAAGCCTGTTCTGATTTTGCTTAAAAAAATAATTATTTCGCTTTATCATGATTTATTGGAAAAGGAAAAGCAACTGCGAGCCAAAAGAATGCAATCAAGGACAGCCACGGCAGTCGGTATGGATTCATTGCAACAAAGAGTGGGGGAATTAGTCAAGCAGGCTAAATCTTTGTTTAAAAAAGATGATTTTATTGAGGCGGAAAAAATTTTTTTAGAAGTAATATCATTAGATCCCAAAAATATAGAAGCTTTTGAAGGTTTGGGTGATTTGTATTTAAAACAAAAAAAATATAATGAAGCTAAAGAAACTTATAATTATTTGTTAAAATTAAGTCATACCGAGGCTCATTATCATGATAAATTGGGGAAAGTAGCCAAAGAACAAGGAAGATTACAGGAAGCGGAGATGGAATTTTTTCAATCAGTAGGCTTGAATAGCCAAAATGCTAATTATTTATTTGATTTAGCTGAAGTTTATATTTTGGAAGAAGAGTATGAAAAAGCGGTAGAATTTATCAATAAAGCTTTGGATTTAGAACCCAATAACCCTAAATACCTTGACTCTTTGTTAGAAATCAGTATAATAAGAAAAGATAAAGTTAAAGCAGGAGAGGTTTTATTTAAGTTGGAGCAAGTGAATCCTGAGAACAACAAAATATCTGAATTAAGACAGAGAATTGAGCAATTATAAGATTGAGTTTGCCGATGTAGCTCTCCGCCAGTTGGCGGAGGTAGACCTGCCCGCCAGTTGCCGGGCGCCGATGTAGCTCAGCTGGTAGAGCAACTCCATGGTAAGGAGTAGGTCTGCGGTTCAAGTCCGCACATCGGCTCCAGGCGATCGGCAGGCGGGGCAACTCTCCGCCCAGACCTACCTACCGGCAGGCAGGGGCGGATAGGCATGGTAAGGAGTAGGTCTTTAGGTTCCGTGTCCGCACATCGGCTCCAGCCTTCACTTCATCCTACGCCTCCACCTATGTCAAGACTTCAGACGGACAAGACTTCGGATGACAAGAAAGTTTCGGCTGGCACGCCATTTGTACACTAATAACAATTAATAAATAACGAATAACAAATTATTTTATGTTGCGTTATTAGTTATTTGTTATAGGTTATTAGTTTTTTTATCGGGTCGGTATCCCGCGGCCGCGGGATTAAACGGGATAAATGTTATTGAATAAATCATGGGTCGGTACCGAAGTGGTCAAATCCCGCCTTGGCGGGAAATCTGTACAATAAGTTAATAGAGGATGGATATGTATACAGTTTATATTTTACATAGTATACAGTATAATCGATATTAT
The DNA here is from genome assembly GCA_030666865.1 of bacterium. Taxonomy (GTDB): domain Bacteria; phylum Patescibacteriota; class Patescibacteriia; order S139-126; family S139-126; genus DAOUWZ01. Next base: position 14,784 of record DAOUWZ010000015.1, read on the forward strand.
ATTGGATCGACAGGTAACCTCGTTAAAAGATTAGAACGGCATAATTCTATGAATGTGCGATCTACTAAGCATTGTGCGCCATGGAAAGTGGTTTATACTGAACAGTACATTACTAGATCTTTAGCGGTACAAAGAGAAAAGCAAATAAAAAGATATAAAGGCGGAAATGCTTTTAAAAAATTAATTGATAAATAAATCATGGGTCGGTACCGAAGTGGTCAAACGGGGCAGACTGTAAATCTGCTGGCATACGCCTTCGTAGGTTCAAATCCTACCCGGCCCACCACTCGACTCATTTCGAACTAAAGTTCGAAATTCGCTCGTGGTCTTCATTTCTCGCTGTAGCTCGAAATTCCGACCATTCGTTTATGAGTCGAGTGTCCTGAGCTTGTCGAAGGACAGTGAATTATTATAATTGTTAATACGCCACCCTAACTTCCCCCTACACTGAAGCTTCGGGGGGACAGGCAGTTGGTAGACTTGCCCGCCAGTCGCCTTGCCCGTCCGCCACTGACTGAGTTCCGTCAGGGCGATGTCGGGCGGGAGGCTCCAGCCGATTGGCAGGCGGGGTAACGGTTTTGCCACCTGCTGGTGGTTACTCGTTAGGGTGATAAATATTTTTCGCCGGGGTAGCTCAATGGTAGAGCAACGGTTTTGTAAACCGTAGGTTGGGGGTTCAATTCCTCTCCCCGGCTCCATTCTTCGTTTCGTCCCGCAGCTGCGGGAGGACTACGGCTGGCAGACCAATTGGAATTAATATATTAAATTAAATAATATGTCTCAAGATTATTTGATAAAATTTGAGTGTAGTGAGTGTCATAGTATTAATTATCATTCACATAAGAACAAAAAGATGCTTAAAGATCGTTTAGAGTTGAAAAAGCATTGTCCAAAGTGTAAAAAACATACCTTACATAAAGAAACTAAGTAATCTATGTTATTCAAAAAAGCATTTTTGCTAATAACAATATTTACAGTAAGCTTGATTCTTACTGGTTGTTTGAGTTTAAAAGAGCTTGATAAGCAGGTAATAGAAAAAAATCAGGAAGTTTCTGATACTGTACGGGAAAATTATGGGGATAATATTGAGCGGGCTAAAAAAGAAATGAAGGATAAAACAATAGAGACAGCTTATGACGTAGCAGACAAATCCATTAAATTTATGGCTGAGTCTATTACTGATAGTGTCAAAGAGAAAATTGATGAATGGGTTTTGGAAAATGGATTGAATCAGTATGGCGATGTTGGAGATACAATGTATGCTGGTGGCACACCTTTGTTTGATGAAGCAACTGGTGGGGCAAAAGATAAATATGAATACATTTTACAGAATCATCCTGAATTGGTAGAAGAATTAGGATTATAAGAATTAATTTGTTACGTAATATGCTACGTAACATGCTACGTAACAAATTTTTTCAAATTATCATTTTGGATTTGTTTGCTCGCCCGCCTGCTTTCGCAAGCGAAGCTTTGTGAGCAGGCCGTATTGGAGGGATCTAGAATCTAAAAGATGATTATTATGATTAATCGTACGATTAATCACACGATAAGTTATTAGCTATTTGTTAATAGTTATTAGTAAGTAGTATGGAGGTGTAGTACAGTCCTGCCTCTCACGAAAGGCGGGATAAATGGCTAGTATGTGGGTCTCACCTGTCGCTCGTGAGCGACGTGTGTCTCCAAACCATATAATTATGAGGAGAAAGTATGTATTATGTTTATATATTAAAAATTGATGGTATAAAAGGTAAGAATTATTATATTGGGTATTCTTCTGATTTAAAAAAAAGAATTATAGAACATGAAACTGGTTATGTTAAAACAACTAAAGGTAGAAAACCAAAGTTAATATATTATGAAGCATATCAAGATAAGTATTTAGCACTTAAAAGAGAAAAAGGTATTAAAAATAGCGGTTCTGTTTATAATAGCTTATTTAAAAGATTAGGATTAAAATAATTTTGATGGGGGTGTAGTGTCAATGGCTAGCACAAGGGTCTCCAAAACCTTTAGTCTGGGTTCAAATCCTAGCACCCCTGCCAAAATTATTTTAATCAAGGGTCTCACCCGTCGCTCACGAGCGACAGGTGTCTCCAAAACCTTTAGTCTGGGTTCAAATCCTAGCACCCCTGCCATTAAAATTACCGCTTATTTTAGCGGTTTTTTTAGTATAGGCAAAGTGGAGTTATAATACAGGGAACTGGATCGTGGTTGATAGAATCGTCAAGTTATGATATAATCATTTATTAGCTAAATTAGCTAATATTGAGTACTTTTAAATAACTTTTGTTTAATTAACAAAAAGGAGGATGACGCCATGTGTAAAAATATGTCCCCATCCAAAGAAGTCATTACTGTTGGTCAGGCAGCTAAATTTAGTGATTTATTTACTGCCAAGATCCGTAAAAGCGGATTACTTAGTGAACCCACTCAGCATGTATTAGAAAATGAAGGTGCTGAAATCTCCGATTTCTTCATTTCCGAAATAGCTCGTCGTGTTGACGCACGCATCCGGGCTACTGAACCCCATATTCTACAACGTCAGGAATTTGACCCCGTCAAGTTTTTAGGCAAGGGCTGGAGTATCGACGAAAAGGTCGGGCAGCGCGCTGGCAATAACTTGGATGCAGGCAAGATCGTCGCTAAGGGTTATCTCAAAGATGGAGAATTATATACAAGCGGCGAAGAACGTCTGGAGCGTATTAAAGCCATGCTAGATGATACTCAGCTGGATGCTCAGGATTTTATGGCTCTATGGAACGAAAAAGGCCATGCTACCCTTAGATGGCTCTATAATACCAAGGGTATTACTTTCTTATCTTTTTGGGGCACCATTTTACGCAACCTGAACGACAGCCGTTATGTTCTGTTTCTGTATTGGAATGAGGGTCAGTGGAGCTGGTACTGCAACTGGCTTGACTACGACTTCGGCGCTGACAATCCGTCGGCTGTTCTCGCAAGTAAATAGTTTTTAGAACTTAGACTTTTGGGTCTTTAGACCTTTGATTTTAGTTCTTAGATCTTAAATAATTTTAAATCCTGCGTATGAAGTTTATGCGCAGGATTTTTTATGGTAAAATAAATATGGTTTTAGGTAAATATGTAAATGACCAATGTTGTTTGCTACCGAAACTAGTTTTTATATTTCCAGAATATACACGACCAAGGTTTGGTATAGTGCGAGGTATAAAAGCTTAAAAAATGATAATATTTGGTGTAGTCTGCTAGGGCATTTAAGATGCCAAATACGATACAACTCCGAGAGTACTCAAGGGGTGGTGGTCAAGACGGTAGGTTATACATTTTGCGCAACCCGAACGGCAACCGTTATGTTCTATATCTGTATTGGAATGACGGTCAGTGGAACTGGAACTACAACTGGCTTGATAACAACTGGAACGACAATAACCCTGCGGCGGTTTCTGCAAGTAACTTTGTCCTTATGGACTGGTCTCTTTGACCTTAGAATTTAGTCCTTTGGATTTGTAATTTATCAACTCGCATTGGTTTAATACTGGTGCGGGTTTTTTTATTTGTGTATAATAAAAACGGTAAGTAGGTGAATATGTCAGTGATTACGGTTGCTGACTACCAAACCCAGTTACCATATCTCTCAGAGTATCTTTAGACTACGGTTTAAGATAGTGTAGAATATAAGTTCTAGACCGAGGCGTGTCCCGCTTTTCGCGAAAGGCTGGATGAAGAAGTTTAATACAAAAACGTGAATTTTGAGTTCATGTTTTTGTATTTTAGGGTTATACTTAAAGAAATGATTAAATAAAAGCAATAAAAATATGGAGAATGCTATATCTGTTGAAAAACAACAAACTTTTAGTAAGGAGTTGGTTTTGAAGCTCATTTTGAGCGCTATCTTGGCTATTTTTTGGGTGATTTTTCTTTGGAATTTTTGGGATAAGGGTATATACGCTCTGGGTTTTAATGCCTTTGTTTTTTCATTATTCTTTTTAGGGTTGTTTATTTGGGTGTTATATAAAAAGGGTTATTACAAATCCTGTGATTTGCTTTGGATTGTTCCGATGATATTAATAACACTAGGTTATGTTTTATATGACAATCCGTTTTTGAAAATAGTTAATTTGTTGGTTCTGCCCGTGATGTTTGTGGTTTTTTATAACCAGGCTTTTTTGTCTGATAAAAAAAATAAGCTATGGAATTTTGAATTCATTATAAAAATAGTCAGTAGATTTTTTTCTTTTTTAACGAAACTTGGTCAGACGGCAACACTTTATCTCAATCTAATCATACCGGCAGGTAAAACAAAGAAACGCGTTATCGTTAGAGTAGCAGCTGGTCTAATTTTATTTTTGATAATAGCATTAACAGTATTTATTCCGCTTTTATCATCTGCTGATGCTGTGTTTGCCGATAAGGTACAGGTTATTTACGATTGGTTTTTAGAGATTCTTTCATTACCTTTTATGTATAAACTACTTACGTCTATAGCGCTGACAGTTTTATTTTTTTCCGTTTTGACAGCCTGGAGCAGGCGATTTGATTATAAGGAAAAAGAAGGGCTTGGTAAAAAAATTGATCCGATTGTTTCCGGTATTGTGCTGGGAGGAATTCTGTGTTTGTATTTACTATTTTTATGGGTGCAGATAAACCGTTTGTGGGTTGGCGCATTGCCTTTTGATTTTAAGGAAACAGAGAATCTTGTTAAGAGCGGTTTTTGGCAGTTGTTTTTTTTATCAGTGATTAGTATTCTGATTTATTTTTTTACTTATAGAAAGACTACATTATTTGTGCAACGAATATTAATGGTATTTACCATAGCATCATTATTGTTGCTTATTTCAGCGGGATACCGCATTGGACTTTATGTTATTTATTATGGATTTAGTTATGAAAAATTTTTTGCTGCATATACTGTGATTTATTGCGCTATTTTATTTGTTTGGCTTATTATTCAATTGTTTATCAAACAACGAGCCAATATAGTTAAGTTTTTGTTGGTTTTATTTATATGGATGTATGCGATCATATCTATTTTCCCAGTTGAACAATTTATACTGCGTACTAATGTTGCGCTAGCCAGTCTTGAGGAGTCGCGAATTAGGTTATTTGAGCTTACTATGCTGTCTCCTGATGTACTTTCTTTAGTGAAAGAATATAAACAGCAAGGTGTATTGAAAGAGAGAGTTGGGTACCTTACTCGGGAAATAGAAGATAAATCTAACGAGGAATTTGACTGGAATCCATGGATTAAACGTCAGGAGAAAAAAATATCAAATAAGATTTGGTATGAAAAAAATGTTATGAATGTTGTATATTTAAATAATTCTGATAAATAAGTCCAATAAAAAACATGAATGTTGTGTCCATGTTTTTTTATTATGGTTAAATCAGTCTATTAAACCTTTATTCACTGAATAGTACTTCTTTTTTATTATCAATAAACTTCCCTTGGTCATAATAATATGTAGTAAACATAATATTATTGGTATTTTTGAATATATGTTTTATAACATAATGAAAAGATGGTAGCATTTTTTGTTGTAGTAATGTTTTTTTATCAAATTTGTATAATTTTCCTTCATGCGTAGAAGTAATATGCCCAGATTCGTAATCAGCAATAAAATGGAAAATAATCCAGTCTGGTTGGGCTATTTCCGCATTTTTTATTTCTGTTACAATAGCTTTGAGAGTTATATTTTTTATTTCTATGCCAATCTCTTCTTTTATTTCGCGTTTTGCAGCTTGAAGTGGATTTTCTCCATGATCAATGTGCCCACCAAAAGCATGTATCATGTTTGGCGCATGAGTTGAAATTTTAGATCTTTTTAATACTAAATATTTATTATCCTTTTTTACAAGTATGTTTGTTAGTAGTTTTACTTCGTGTTGATAGGAATCTTTTATAATTGTCATAGAATTATATTTAGAATATATATAATATAAGGGTACAAGATTTATGTTTATACGACAAGAATTAGAAAAAGAAATGAAAAATTTCCTGATACTTTTACCAATGATTTAGATGTTTTGATTAAAGAACTTAAACTTGAAATAAAAGAATTTTTTAAATTGATATAAATACTTATTTAAATAGGTATTTTAATCAAAAGAATTCCCCGTCAGCTTGCTGCGGGGTACGTGGCGCAACAGATGTATGTGATATATAATTAAAACATG
>DAOUWZ010000046.1 GCA_030666865.1 bacterium
AAAAATGTTATAGCGGGACCTAATCCAGCACCACGTTTATGAATACTTGAAAATAAAGGTAAAATAGTGCAACTGCAAACAGCAAGTATTGTCCCAGACAATGAAGCTATTAAATATGCTTTCCACTTCTTTGCTTTTGCCCCAAAATACTTAATAACTGCACCCTGACTTACGAAAACAGCAATTACTCCTGCAATAAAAAATGCAGGGACAAGACAAAGTAATACATGCTCCTGTGCATACCATTTTGTAAGTTCAAACGCTTCTAATAGTGCGTTGTTAAATCGTTCTGTCCCAATTGGCATAAAATAGGCAAATAAGAAAATGCCCAATATCCATACAAAAATTTTAAGTTCTTTTTTTAATTCCATTATTAAAGATTATTTATTTTTCGCAACATTTCACATTTGGTTTTAGAAGTTCCCGGGTATCTCCTAATATATCATGCACCCAGCAATCATCATTACCTGCACTTTCTCTGATAGTTAGTGCAATTATGTATGATATTTCTTTTGGTGTAGCACCTGCTTGAATTGCACCCGAAAAATGCTTTTTTACACAAGGGGCTGACCGTCCTTTTATTGCAAGTGCAAGACAAATAAATTGATAAGTTTTTTCATCAATCATTCGTTTGTCTTCATACATTTTATCAATGTTGTCAAACATTTCGGTAAATTCTGGAAAATTTTCTGATAGAAATCTCATAATTTAAAAATTTTAAATTTGTTTATTGTTTCTAAAAATAACAGTTCGTAAAATCACGAACTAAACAGTTAAATTTTTTTATAAAAAATAAATTATTGAATAATATAATCCAACGACGATAAAAATTATGGAAACAACCCTGCGGAACCATATTTCAAATATTTTGACTTTATTATAAACACTACCAACACCACCAACAGTATAAGCAATAAACCATGCAAAAATAATCACAGGTAAACCTGTTCCCAAAGCAAAGATAAAGGGCAAATAAAGTCCTGATGCACTTGTAATTGTTATAGGTATTAACATGCCAAAATATAATACTCCGCTATAAGGACAAAAAGCAAGTGCAAATACAATCCCAAGCAACAATACGCCCCAAAAACCTGATTGACTTTTTTTCTCCATTTTTTCAGTGAGTTTACCAAATCCGGGAAATTTAATTTTTATAAAATCAAGCATAAGTAAGCCGATTAATATTAATATCGGTCCTAAAAGTTTTTCTCCCCATTGTTGAACAAATCCTGAAATTTTAAATTGACTTGCACCGAAATAAAATATTAGCCCTAATCCTGTATAAGTTACTGCACGTCCGAGTGTATAAATCAGTCCGTTGGTAAATACTTTACGTTTATTATTTATGTCTTTTCCAATAAATGCAATTGCAGTTATGTTTGTTGCCAACGGACACGGACTGATTGCAGTCATCAGTCCTAATATAAGTGCTGTTAAAAACGGTAATTTAGTAGTGCTTTCAAGCCAATTTTGAAGAAATTCCATTTATTTTATAAATTTTTATTTATTAACTCAATCAGCTTCTTTTTTAATTTATCGGGATTTGCTCTGGCATGTTGAAAAGCATAAGCAGTAATATTTTCAATATCTTTGCCATTATAAACATACAATCCTGAACCTGAAACCTGAAATTTTTCTGCTAATTCTTCATTATCGGGTTCATCAATATTGATTTCAATAAATTCTACATTCGGATTATTTTCATATTTATCTTTAACTAATTCACTTGCTACTTCTCCAACAGCTATGCAAGTAGCACATCTGCGAGTTCCGTGAAAATAATAGACTTCAACTTTTTTCCCTTTTACTGAACTTTCATCTGAAGTCAAATTATTATTGCTTTGAGTATTGTTGCAAGAAATTGTATTAAAAGCAAATAATAATACTAATAAGGAATTTACTATTTTTTTCATTTTTAAATTTATTTGGTTAATAATTCTTTAATTTCTTTTTCGGACGGCACACGTCCTTTTATTACAACTTTTTCATCAATTACAAGTGCAGGAGTTGAAACCACACCATAATTCATTATTTGCATAATATCTTCAACTTTTGAGATATTTGCTTCTATGCTCTTTTCGGCAACAACTTTACGAGTTAGCTTTTCAAGTGTTTTACATTTTGTGCAACCTGTACCGAGAATTTTAATTTCCATTTATATTAAATTTAACCGCTGTTAGTAGTTCGCAAAACTACGAACAATATTTTTAATAAAAAAATTATATTTGTAAAAAATTCTTAAAAAGTTTTTGAGCTAATTCCCAGTTCTCTTTATTAAGGCAATATTTTATTTTTGGTGGCTCAATTTCTCCCTGTATTAAACCTGCTTTTTTTAATCCTTTCAAATGTTGTGATAGTGTTGATTTGGCTATCGGCAATACTTCGGATAAATCACCGCTGTAACAACATGATTGCTTTGATAGTAATTCTACTATATACATTCTTACAGGGTGTCCCATTGCTTTTGCAAATCGGGCAGTAAGTTTTTGGTTTTCCGTAAAAGTGTTTTTTGCTTTTTCCATAATGTTTATTTTTACTGTTCGCAATAATACGAATAATAAATCATTTTGACAATTTAATTTTTTGTAGGTAAACAAAAAGCGAATGTGCAAAAGCGAAGGTTGGGTAGTGTGGTAGGGCTTTTGCTCTTTTGTTTGTGGGATGGCTTTTTTTTCTTGGCATGAAACCTAACGTTTGGCGATGAGCAGTACAATGTGGAGCTTGCGGAACTTTGTATTGCATATCGCTGGTGTGTGTGCCCAGCATGAGCATGAGCACACCCATTCGGAAGCTTGAGAAAATCTCAAAAATACAAATAAATTTTCAAAAGCAGAAGAATGGGTTATAAATTTTCCAGAGGGTGCAAGTCCCTTATGCACAGGAGTGACGTTCTGAAGCATTAGTAAGTCGCAAAGCCTGTTCCGATTCATCGGAAGTGGTTTACCGTGAGGTATGCACTGAAGGAAGCGAGACTACAAAAGTCGGTACTGACGAACAGGAATTGAATATGAGGCATGACAAATCGGA
>DAOUWZ010000017.1 GCA_030666865.1 bacterium
ATTACTTTTTTTTGGGTTGCTGGTTTTATTTTATTGATGATTATAATTTTTTTTATTTTTCGTAAACGTTTCACTGGCAGTGAAGTAATTGATAAAGATTATTGGCAGCAAAGATGGTCTTTGATACAGAATTATATCCAAGGGGATTCTGAGGGCGAATGGAAAATGGCAGTTATTGAGGCTGATAAATTTTTGGATTTTATGTTGAAACACAAAGGTATTGGTGGAGAGAATTTAGGTCAGAGGTTGAAAGTAGCTCAAAGTAAATTCAAAAGTTTGCGAGATGTTTGGCCGGCGCATATTTTGCGGAATAAATTAGTACACGAATCAGATTATAAATTGGATAAATCTCAGGCTGTTAAAGCAGTTAAAAGTTTTCGTCGGGCTATTGAAAGTTTGAAATAATATTAATAAAATATATGTTATCAGAATTATCCAATAGGTTGCTAGATTTAATAATTATCGGCGCTGGTCCAGCTGGGATGTCGGCGTCTATTTATGCGGCGAGGCGGAAGATTGATACCTTAATAATTACTGAAAATATTGGCGGGCAGACAAACTGGTCGGCTGAGGTTGAAAATTATTTGGGATTTACTATGATTTCTGGTTATGAATTGGGACAGAAATTTTATGAGCATGTAAAAAAGATTGATGCTGAAAATGATATTTATGATTTGGAATTAATTCAAAATGATATAGTAGTTGATATAAAAAAAGATAAACAGATATTTGTTGTTAAGACTAAATTAGGGAAAGAATTTTCCGCTCGGTCTATTTTAATTGCCACTGGTGCTAAACCACGCACTCTTGATGTGCCAGGAGAAAAAGAGTTGATTGGTAAGGGGGTTACTTTTTGCGCTACTTGTGATGGACCGTTTTATTATGATAAAACCATTGCCGTAGTTGGCGGAGGAAATTCAGCTATGGAGGCAATTTTGTACTTATCAAAAATAGCTAAAAAAATATATTCAATCAACATCAATAATGATTTTAAAGGAGAAATGGCTATGGCAGATGAGATTAATAAATTAAAAAATGTAGAGGTTAAGACTTTAACGGAAACATTGGAGTTTATTGGTAAACAAAAATTAGCCAAGATACGGATAAAAAATATTAATAACAATAAAGAAGAATGGATTGATATTGACGGCGTATTTGAAGAGATAGGTTATTTGCCAAATTCAGAGGTATTTGCCGGTCTAGTAAGGCTAAATAAGAAAGGAGAAGTAATTATCGGTGAGAATAATGATACTTCTATGCCGGGTCTATTTGCGGCTGGCGACGTATCAAGTGTACCTAGTAAACAAATTGTAATTGCTGCTGGTGAAGGCGCTAAAGCTGCTTTATGGATTTATAATTATTTATTACCAAAATAATGAATAATAAAACAATTGCCATAATTGGCGTTTCCAGAAATCCTCAAAAGTTTTCTCATAAAGCCGTCAAAGCATTTCAGATGTTTGATTATAAGGTTTATCCGATTAATCCTTATGCAGATGTTATAGCTGGGCTTAAAGTTTATAATAATTTGGCTGAATTGCCAGAAAAAGTAAGTGAAGTGAGTATATATTTAACCCCAGAAAAGACATTGGATTTATTGGAAGAATTCAAAGATTATTCTTTGGAAAAAATTTATTTGAATCCTGGTAGCGCTGACGAGGCGGTTAGAGATAAAGCTCGTTTATTAGGTTTGCCAGTAGTTGAAGTTTGCAGTATTCGCGCTCAAGGCATTGATCCTGGGGATATTCATTAATTAATTTATCTATCTACTATGTCATTCCCCCGCCTGGGCGGGGGAATCCCTGCCTACCGGCAGGCAGAAAATAAAAAAATATTAATAATTAATAAAAGTTTTAACATACATGACTAAACAGTTAAAATTATTTATTAGCGCTGCAATTTTTTTAGGTATTGGCGCAGCTATCTGGATAGCTTTGATATACAATCAAGATAATTCATATCCCATCATAGTTAGTTCTAGACCAATACTAGGGTTTACTGATGCCGAAATTTCTATTATTGAATATTCTGATTTTGGATGTCCTGCTTCTAAGTTGGCGGCTACGGAGATAAAAAAAATTGTCAGGAAATATGAAAATAAGGTTAAATTTGAATTTAGGAACTTTCCACTAATTAATATTCATCCTAAATCTTTCCAAGCAGCTTTGGCAGCTGAGTGCGCTAATGATCAAGGTAAATTTTGGGGATATCATGATTTGTTATTTTTGAATCAGTCAAATTTTTCCAGATCTAATTTACTAGTGCATGCTGAAAATTTAGGTCTTGATATGGAGATTTATAAGATTTGTTTTGATGAAAAAATAAAAGCTGATGTAGTGAGTGGTCATTTGAAAGAAGCCAGAGAATTCAAGTTGAATAGCACCCCGACTATTTTTGTAAATGGTAAAAAATTGAAGAATTGGTCTCTACTTGAACAAGAAATTGAAGATATTTTAAAATAAATTTGATCCTCCAAATAGTTCTATAAGTAGTAAATATTTTATATTATTTAGAATAGGTTAATAATAACTTAGTCCCTTTGCCTGTTCGCCTTTGGAGGAATAAGGGGGATTAGAGGATTTTGGAAAAATGAATAGCATTTACTAATTAAGGTTTTTTCTTCTTACTTTTTTGGCAGCAAAAAAGTAACCAAAAACTGCAGCCTATCATTTCGTTCAGGAAAAATAAAAGTTTTTTCGCTAAAGTTTTAAAATCACTTCGTTTAATTAAAACTTTTACGCTCATAAATTTTTATTTTTTAACTTCACTTCATGAATGGCTGAATGATGACTAAAATCTGCATGCTGGATTAGAGTATTAACAGATTTAAAATTAATTAAATGAACAAATGATCAATTGGCTCCATACATTTAATCCTGATCCTATTTTGATAAAATTAGGTATAGTACAAGTTCATTGGTACGGACTATTTATGTTATTGGCTATCACGGCTGGATTTTTAATAGTATTAAAATTAGCTCCAAGCTTTAAAATTAAAAAAGATTTGATTTGGGATGTCGTTTTTTGGCTGGTGATTGGATCTTTGCTTGGGGCAAGGGTTTATGAAGTCTTAGTAGTGGATTTTTCATATTATTTTACTAATCCAGAAAATATTTTTAAGATTTGGCATGGCGGCCTGGCTATTCATGGCGTTTGGTTGGGCGGATTGTTTGTTCTTTATATATTCGCCAGAAAATATAAGTTGAAATTATTAAAACTGCTTGATTTATTATCAATTGGGTTGATATTAGGGCAAGCGATTGGCAGATGGGGAAATTATTTCAATCAGGAGCTTTATGGATTGCCAACTAAGCTGGTTTGGGGTATTCCCATTGAATTAGTTAATCGGGTAATCGGTTTTGAACAATATATATATTTTCACCCTACTTTTTTGTATGAGTCTTTGGGTAATTTATTGATTTTTGGTTTATTATTACTAGTATATAAATATTATAAATATAGCGGGCAGATATTTTTTACTTATTTAGCACTTTATTCTAGTCTGCGGATGAGTTTGGAATTTATCCGGCTTGATGAAACATTGATAATTTTTGGGTTGCGATGGCCACTGTTATTTAGTGGAATTTTAGTAATAATTTCTATAGCTGGTTTGTTTTTGGTTACTAGAAATAAAGATAATAAAATTGTATAACTTTGATTTTGTTAATTAAAAAATTCATGAATCAATTCTGAATTTTTTAATGGCGGGGCCGAAGGGACTCGAACCCTCGACCTCCTGCGTGACAGGCAGGCGTTCTAACCAACTGAACTACGACCCCGCAAAATATATTAATAAAATAACTAATAGTTGTGATTATGTTTAAGACAGTAAACCAACTGCTTGTCCTCCATAGCTTCAGCGAAGGGGGAAACTACGACCCCGCGATAATTATGATTTTTAATAAAAAAGCTGTTAACACAGCATAATTATTATACTATAAATAAAAATTAAATCAAGTATATAAATTAAATCCCTGCACCAGTGAAAGGCGCAGGGAAAACAGTTCTTAAGGTTATATCCGTATATAAGTGAACAAGCGTATTTCTTTTCTTCTTTTTTGCGGGTAATTCTGGGTTTGATGATAACATACTCCCCAGTAAAAAACGGCTGTATTTTTGAATTTATATTTTATAGTGACGCCGGCTTGTAATAGCTCCAGCTTTTTCCATAGTTGATTATAGTTAAGATCAAGATATGGAGAAATATTAATGCCGTGTAAGTGAAAGTAGTTTAATTCTCCAAAAAAAGATAAAGTACTGTCAGTCCAAAATGAATTTAAGTAAATATTTTTATCTTCAAAGGTAATTACTCCCATTTTGGTATATTTGTCATTATATTTCATTACCCGACCATCAATTTTTATTTTAAATGTCTTGCTTTTGAAAAATAGTCCAGCTTCAGTTTGCAGTTTTTTATTTTGTTGGTTATAAAATGCTCCAGTATTGATGGTTAGTGGCGAGTTAGTGAAAAATGACAATCCAGCTCCAGCGGCTGAACCAGGCATTAAGTTAAAACTGGTTGGCCAAAAATTATGAGTGAAAGGATCGCCTTTATGCAGACTAGCTATTAAAGTTGGGAAATAGCCAGTTTTTAGGCCAAGGTATTGCCAATTTTTTTCCCAAAATACATTAGCGATTATTAGCGAAGTGTCAGATGTCATATTTTTTGCTAGCCTGATATGCAGATTTGATCCGGCAAATAGCGGAAAGATTGATTTTAGCCCCAGTCGAAAATTATAAGGGAAAACAAATTTTTTCTGATTAACTTGATAGGTATTATTGACACACCAGCCGGCGTAAAGATGTTTTACATAGCTGGTGTCACCAGAGGCTTTTTGCCATACTTGTAGTAGATATGGTTTTGAGGCGACTTGTCCAAAACATAATGAAATTGAGAGTAAACTCAGTAAGATAATGAAAAAGAATTTTTTCATAATTCAGCTCCTTTGACTGTAAAAGTTGATTGATTTAATTGTTTAAAAACTTAATTTTTTACTTTAATATATTTTGAATAATTAGTCAATACAATTGATTAACAGAATTGGCCATTTTTTGTATAATAGAAATATGGGATACTATGTATTTGATGAACATACCATGGTATGTTCAATGGTATGTTCATCACCTTTAATATTTTTATATCTAATACTTAATATAAATTTATGGCAGTTGAGAAATTTATTAGAAAAGTAGTTAAGAATGGCCGGAATAGTTATTATATTAATATTCCTAAAGAACTGGTTAGAGAATTAAAAATTAGAGAAAGACAAAAATTAGTGATTAGTAAAAGGGGTAAAGGTTTGTCAATCAATGATTGGAAATAATATTCAGTATAATAATTTAATTAAAATAAGCTTATGAAAGTTACTAAATATCCTCAAGCGTGTTTTTTGATTAACTATCAAGGGGTTAATATTTTGATTGATCCTGGAGTTTATGTTTATCAGCAAATGGATATGAAGCCAGAGGATTTTACCAAGATTGATTTAATTTTACTTACTCATGGGGATCCTGATCATACTGATCCGGAAGCTTTAAAAATTATCCAGCAACAAAACAGTTGTCCAATTTGGTGTAATAGGGAGGTTAAAGATAAATTGGAATTGGCAGATATTCCCGCGGAAATAATTGCTTATGATGAGGTTAAAGAATTTAAAAAAATAAAAATCAAAGCTATTAAATCAGTTCATGGCAAGATTCCAGGTAAAGATTTTATTCCCCAAGTGACTGGGTTTTTAATAGATGATAAGCTATATCATCCTGGCGATACTATATATCTGGAAAACAAACCTTATGCTGATGTAGTGCTAGTGCCAATTTGCGGTACAGTAGTTATGGATATTGAGGAGGCAAAAAGATTCTCACTTGATATTAAACCGCAGTTGGTAATTCCTATGCACTACGACAGCCCTCGCTTTCCAGGTGATCCAGAAGAATTTTTGCAAGCAATGAGTGATTGTGATTTGAGTGTAAAGATATTAAATTTTGGTGAAAGTATTGAAGTTGATTAATAATTTGACATAAATATCTTATTTGTTACTATATAAATACTATGAAGCAGAATAATATTAATTTTTATACACTACCACCAAGCAAGGGGATTGTCTTTGCTTAAGTTTTTTATATAAAATTATAATAGCCAAGTGTAGCCCCCACCTTTCAAAAAGGCGGGTGTTTTTTATTTTTGTAAATTAAAAATAATAAATTGTTCATTAACAAGAAAGGATATAATATGTTGAAGAATCTTCGTTTAGGGTTTATTGGTTCTGGTAAAATGGCTGAAGCTATGATTAGTGGTTTACTGACTAAACAGCTGGTGGGACCGACGCAAATTATAGCGACTGGTCCGCGGACAAAGCGCGCTCAAGAGCTTAGAGAAAAGTATAACATCACCACTGATACTGATAATTTAAGTGTAGTGGAATTAGATGTTATTACTTTGGCAGTCAAACCTCAAACTATGCCTAAAATTATCCAAGAATTAAAAGGAAAAATTAGCGGTAAAACACTACTAATTTCAATCGCCGCTGGTATATCTTTAAAAATTTTGGAACAAATTGGAGCTAAGCATATTGCAAGAGCCATGCCCAATACCCCTGGTCAGATTAATAAGGGTATTACAGTTTGGACTAGTACTAATGGCACTGATAAACATAAAAAACAGGCAGCGGCTATTTTGGGCGCGCTTGGCAGTGAAGTATTTGTTGAAGAAGAAAAATATCTTAATATGGCGACAGCCCTGTCAGGTACTGGCCCAGCTTATGTATTTCTGTTTATGGAAGCCTTGGTAGATGCTGGTATTCGTATGGGATTGCCTCAATATTTGTCAAAGCAGTTGGTGATTGAAACTCTGACAGGGTCTACTCTCTATGCCGGGGAAATTGATGATCATTTAGCTCAGTTGCGTGATAATGTTACTTCTCCAGCAGGTACTACTGCTGAAGCACTATTTGAACTTGAACAAGCAGGTTTTAGAACAGCTTTAGCAAAAGCGGTTGAGGCGGCTTATAGGCGATCAATAGAACTTGGGAAAATTTAGTAGAAGGTTGATTTTAGCATTAAATAAAGCGTTTATGAAAATAAACGCTTTTATTTTGATTGACAAATTGTGTATTATATGCTAAAATTAAGAATGAAAATAATAAATATTTAAAAATCTTCCCCCACCATTCATGTATTTTTTGGAAAATAAATTAAATAATAACATTTGATAACGCAGTTTTTTGACTGTGTTTTTTTGTTACTAATATAATTACTAAACATAAAATTTATGGCTTTTACCAAAGACCCTCAATTGGACACTACTCAAGTTGATGAATATACATTAACTTTTGTTAAAGAATTATTAAAAAAAGCAGACTTAGCCAAAGAAGATGGCAGTGTTGATGAAAAATATGCAAGTTCACTAGCAGAAGAATTGCAAAAAAGCATTGGGTTGATGGTGATGGATGAATTAAGTGGTGAAGATTTAGAAGCTTACACCAAGATGATTTATGAAACTAAACCAGCGCCTGAAGAATTGAGTAAATTTTTATTAGAACATATTCCTGATTTTCCAAGTAAAAGAGATAAAGTAATGGAAGATTTTGCTGTGCGGATATTGGAGCGTACTCAGCAGTTGCGTCAGTCTTTATAATATAAAATGGTGGCAGATTCAAATCAAAATACAAGCCAAAAAGAATTGGTTGAAGAGAAAATTAAGCGTATGCATAAAATATATGATGAATTTTTATTGGAATTAAATGAATTGGAAGTTAAACGGGATGAAATTATCAAGCGTCTGGTTGACACTCAAGATGAAGAAAAAATGGAAAAGCTATTATCTCATATTAAAGATATAAAAGAATAAATATTATTTATAAATTATATGGCTGAAAGAAAAAAAGGAGAGGGTTCATCACCTAGTGATAAAGAAAAAAAAGAATCACCAGATTTAGGTATTGAAAATGAAAAAACTCCAGAAGAAATTATTGAAGATGAAAAGGAAAAAGTAAACGAGAAAATGAAGGGGGAGACTGATGAATTCACAGAATCAGTTGATGGGTCAAGTTTACCTGATAAAGATAAGTCAGAATTAAATAAAGAAGCAGAAGGATTATTGGATGAAGGGCAAGAAAAAATAGAAGAGGTTGTTACTGAATCAAGAGTCATTGAAACTGATCTTGAGTTAGGAATTCTTTCACCAGAATTGATTGATATTATGGATAAGATAAGAAAATACAAAAAATATCAAGAAGAATTTGAAAAAAATAAGCAAATTATTGAAGGGGAGAGTGTTGAGCAATTACAGGAGAGATTTGATGTTGGTAAAAAGGCCGAAGAATTATTTATGGAGTTACAGCGATATAAATTGACCACCCTTGAAAAAGCTAAAGAAAAAATAGAAAATAAGGAATGGGCTAAAAAGCGGAATGAATATTCGCAGATAATAGCACAAATTGATGCTGAACAAGAATGGCTTAAAGAAAATTTTATCAATCAAAATAAATCTGACCAGATTGTGGTTAAGAAGGAACAAGAAAAAGAGATCACTAAAGATACAAAAAAAGAAACTCCAGCAAAAGAAAATATTGAAAGTGGTACTTCTTTTTCTGCTGCGGTCGCTATGTATTATCCAGAATTTGAAGATATAAAAGAAAGTTATAAACAGAAACAAATTGAAAAAGGTTATAATAAAGCTCAAAACGATTTTATACCAGGACCTGATTTCAAGGTTGAAAGTAAAGAGGTTTATATGAAGAGATTAGAAAAAGCAAAATCAGAAAGTGAACCGGATTATTATAGGATAGGAATTAATATTAAATTTTTACAAGCATTTGATAGTGGTGAAATTGAATATAAAGAAAAAAGAAAAAGAAACAAAAAAGAAAAAAAACCTGTTGATAAGGAAAAATTGAAATTAGAAATAATTTCATTGTTAGATAGAGCAGATAAGGAAATTGTTGAACAATCTATAGTAGCAATAGATAGTCTAGAGACATTAAAAACGGCAGTAGTAATAGCTAAGAAAAATAATGTTGATTTGTCTGATATGCCGAATTTGGATGATAAAATTGAGGAATTAGAAAAATTAGCTCCTTTAGCTGAAATAAAAGGTTCCTTAGCAATTGCAAATATTTTAATAGGTCAGGTAGATAAAAAAGAAGATTTAACAAGTTGGTATTGGAAAGTTAAGGGTAAATTGAATAAGTATGAAAAATCAATACCAGCTGAAGAAAAAGAAACAATAGAAGCAGAATTAGAAAATATTGCCAAAGAATTATTTGCAGAAGATAGAGAAAAGGCTGAGCAGGAAATTAATAAGTTCAAAGAAGAACTTGATAAAGAAGTAGCTGCTGGCAAGATTGATGATGAACAAAAAGATGGATTTATTTCAGAGGCAAATAAATATTTAGAAGAAATAGATAATAGCGCAAACGACGATCCTTATAGTGAATTTTTAACAAAAATTAATTATTTACGAGATGAATTTGAAATATCTAATGGAGAAATACCAGAAGCAGAGTCAGAAGAAAAAATAAAACTTGATAAGATATATGTAGATTTGTTTAGATATGAAGACGAATCAGGATTGTTTATTGATAAGAAGAGGAATTGGATTATTGATGAAGAAAATGTGCCAGAGAGCGAAGAAGATTTGTTTAGAAATTTTTATAAATATATAAATAAAAATGGAGAAGGGATTAATGCGGCTGGTTCTAACGGGGTAATAGTTGAATATACGCCTCAGTCCTTGCAAAATAGGCTAGAGGAAAAATTATATGGTATTACATTATCTACAATAGAAGACAAAATTGAAGCAAATAATCCTTACAAAGAACTTTTTGGTAGATTTTCAGATACATTAAATTATAGAGAAATAAAAAGTTCACTAAAAAATAAGGATTATAAATCCGTATTAGAGGAAATGGATAAGTATTATGAAGTGGTAAAGGAATTTAGTGATAGAACTGGTGAAGATGGTGAAGTTACGGAAGAGATAAAAAATATTATTGAGAGATTAAAGGCAGAGATAGAATTTTTGGAAAATAAGAACAATGCGGATTCGCCAGAGGCAGAATCAGCTCAACCAGAGCAACCGCCAGAATCTGAATCAGCTGGCGAGCCGGCAGTGGAAAAGACTACTGACCAGGAAAAAGAACAAGGTTTAAATCAGGTTAAACAGGCGATTGAGGATTATGCCAAAACTCTGACTTTGGAAGATTTTAAAAATCCTAAGAATATTAAGGCTGGTATTGAGAAAATTGTTAGTGGACTTGATCCTAAATTATTAGGCCATACTAAATTTTCAG
This sequence comes from bacterium, assembly GCA_030666865.1. Taxonomy (GTDB): domain Bacteria; phylum Patescibacteriota; class Patescibacteriia; order S139-126; family S139-126; genus DAOUWZ01. The sequence continues at coordinate 10,293 of DAOUWZ010000017.1, forward strand.
AACTGAAAAATATAGTTAATAGCTATTATAGTGGCATCATGACTAAGGTAGAGGAAGTGTTACAAGTAGCAGTGGCTGGACTGGAAGCGGAACAAGAAAAAGAACAAGGGAAGGTTAAAGGATTCTTTAAAAAAGCGTGGAAAGAAGCTAAACAAAATGTTATTAAACCTGGCATTGGCGGTATGATTTATGCTGGAGCGGCAATTACTGGCAGAGCAGCAGCAACTCTTTTAGAAGTCGGTAGCGGAGGCGCTACTATAGCAGTGACTGCTGGAATTGGCGCTTTTGCCGGCGCCGGCGCAGCCGCAGTAGATTATGTTTTTGGAACTAATCTTTTGAATAAAATGGGTGACTGGGGTAAAGGAATGAAGATTGGAGGATTGATCAAAAAATTGGAAAAAAGCCAGAAACCAGCAGAAATACAAAAAGCCCTGCAAGAGGAAGTTAAAGAAGATTTAGGAGCTATGACTGAATATGATATTTCTCGGCAGGGTGATTTGGTAGAAATGGAAGTTGCTATCAAGATGACTGAAAAAACAGATGAAAAGGGAAAAGAAGGGACTGAAGAAAAGGAAACAGTATTTAGCGGAAAAGATGAAGAAGAGAAAAAAGGAAAACGAGAAAGTATGAATAGATTAATTAAACTCACTGAGCAAGCTAAATTTGAAAAATCAGACCGAAAATTGGATAAATTAACTAAAGAAAGACAGAAATTATTAAAAGAAAATATAGAATCCGGCGCAGTTAGCGATCTGCTGAATGCTATGGTGCAGAAGAAAGTTAAGGAAATTTTAGAAGGACAAGGAAAAAGTTTAGCAGAACTTCCTCAGGAAGAGCAAAATGAAATACTGACAGGAGTTAATTTATTGGCGGAACAGCAAATGAATTCTTTATTCGGTGATGTAGCAGTGCAGGAAAAATTTGATGAAATTAGCGAGTCAGCTAAAGGGTATTTTGGTCGGAGTTATGTTGGCAAAATATTGAATAAAATACCAATAGAAGGGTTTGTTAATAAAGTGCTTAAAGGCGGCGCGATAGGTGCGGCAGCTTCTTTGGCTTTTGGCATATCTCCGGCTGGCGCGGCGGCTTATTTCGGGGTTAAGCGTTTTATGGGATCATTGAGAGGCGAGATTATACTAAATCAGCCGGATAAGGTAAAACCGCAAATAGTAAAAGGTATTGCTGAGACTAAAGAAGTGCTGGCTGAAATTAATGCCAATTTAGCTAAGGATCCGGAGAATAAAGAATTGCAGCAAAAACAAGCAGAAGTGCAGGGAACATTAGCAGAATTAGACAAAAAGTTAGAAGAAGTAAATAAAGCAGTGGATAAGATGGGTGATTTGGTAGAAACTGCTGGCGAAGTAATGAGAAATTTGGATGCTGTGTTGGAAGTTAGTGATGAGCAGTTTGATGAGCAAACAGCTAGAGAGGCTATAGTTGATGCTAGAGCTAGGTTGAAATTGCCGGCCATGAAAGCTCCAGATAGAGCAAAAATTGAGCAAAAAATTAAATTAATCCAGGATCGGGTAATTCAGTTAAAATTAACAAGTGAGAGTAGTGAATACAATGATAAAATAGCTGAAGATATTGTCAATAAAATGCAAGCAGAGCAAACTGAAGAAGTTGATAAGGCAGCAAGTATAGCTAAACAGGAAAAGAAGCGAATGAAATGGCTTGGTAAAAAAGGATTGATAGTGCAATACGCTAGAATGTGGAAACAAGATTCGAAAAAAGCTGTGGCAACACTGGGTATATCACTTGGTCGGGCTTCAGTAGCTGCTGCGTCTGGTGCGGTAGGCGCAGGAGGTCTTAATCTTGGTGTCCAGACAGGTATTGAATATGCAAATACTGGAGAAGTTAATACTGCTAATTTGATGGATGGTATTAACAAGGTTTTAGATGGCGCTAAAGACAGAGCTATTAAGACTGTTACAGTTGGTGGGGCGGCTGTGGTTGAGGGGTTGAGTGATTTGCCAGATGATAAGAACAGTGAGCAGCCAAAAGGAAATATTGATTTGTCGGTTGATTCTGATGAAGAATTTAATCAAGAGTTGCAAGCCAGGTTGCAAAAAGAGTTTTCTGATTTGAATTTACAAGTTGATGAGAAAACTGGTGAAATTACCCGCGCTGGTAAGCCTGGTACTTATTTATTGCAACAGGATGGTGATTTGCGTTATATTTCAGAAAATGGCAATGAGCAGATATTAAAAGCCGGGGGCGGTGATGATGACTGGCAGCCATCTCTTGACGGCAGAACCGTAGATGAATATTTAGAAAAAAATTATCAAGATATAGCTAAGAGTGATCAACCATCTAGAGAGCAGATTGATGAGTTAGTTAAGGATCCTCATGCCGAGCAATTATTAAAAGATTTAGCTGCTGACGGTAAAATAGTTCAGCTTAATACTGGTGAATATTTTAGTCTGCATGGGCTAGGGTTAACAGCTGAAAATTTAGCAGATGGCGTTGATAATGCGGAATTGCAAAAAGTGCTTGAAAGCGCTAAAGCGGGGAATGCAGAAGCAGCAAAATTAATAAGTGTTTTAGAAGCAAATAGACAAATAGAGAAATTTGAATATCCAGGCGAAGAAGAGGGAACTGTCGTAGATAAATATTTTGCCACTGGCACTCATTATGAAGATACAATTGATTCTGATGAAATCAGGGGTAATGATTCACTATGGCGTTCTACTCGGGACACACTGACAAATAACGCTATTGCATTTGGTTTTGAAGGAGATCCTAATGATGCAGCAGAAGTCAAACAATGGGCGGAAGGTAAAACTGCTGAGCTAGTTAAAGATTTAGCTGAGAGACAAGGCGGTGAAATTGCTGATCTGGTTCATCAAGGTGATCGGATAACTATTGATATCACCCCTGAAGGCGCGCAGCTGAATGTAGCGGCTACTTCTGGACAAGAAACCGGGCATTTGGATGATACCAATGTAGTGGGTAGTGAAGCTGCCAGGCATTTAGCACAATTTTATGGTGTTTCTCCGGAGGCAGTGGAAAGTCCTACCGGTGATGTCGGAATGAAATTTGAACTTAATGGTGAAGGTAATGAAGGTAAGAGTGTTATAGTGATGGATTGGGATCGGGATGGCAATCCAAATGTGCAGTTGCCAGATGGTAGTATGCAAGAAATGACCATGGATCAGTTTAAAGAATATTTAGCTGATAATATGGAAATAGCTGAGGAGCGAATTATTATCCCAGCAGAAAGTATAGCGGAAATAAGTGAAAATTTAGATATTATAGGTATAGATACTGCTACAATTTCAGAGGCAGATTTTGCTGAAGCTCAGGAAAATTTATCAGAGATTTATGATAGTTTATATACAGATGATCATGAATTATCCACTGATGTTTTAAATGTGTTATCTAATGCGGAAAAAATTGTTTTATCGCAAGATATTGATAGGGTACATCAATTGGTAACAGCTGATAAAGAACCATTTAAAGGAAGTGTTTATGGAGATAAGCCTGATGATATGAGACATGAGGAAGTCAGAGGTAGGGCTCAAGAATATGCCTCAGCTGATATGGGAGATGAACTTGGTGAAAGAAACTGGTGGACATTGGGAATATTAAGTGGCACTGACGCAGCTGACCTGCAGAAATTTACTAGAGAAAATGCAGCTGCTCACGGACTTGATCAAAATAATAAGATGAATATATTGTTTGAAGAATACCTGCAACATAAGGTCAATCCAAATAATCCCGAGCCATTAGAAAAAGAGGCTTTTGAAGGATTATTTGTGAGAGATGGTGAATTTAGTCAAGAAAGATTTAATGAACAGATTCAAGAGTTTAAAGATCAAATAAAGGTTAATAAATTACCAGAGACAGGATCTGGTTGGAAGCCGATGTTGACAGAAAGTGGAGTACCAATGATGGTTAAAAATATTCCCAACGGCGAAGCTGGGGAAGAAAAGTATGTTTATAAAATGCCAGGGGGTCCTGAGCAGGAAAGGACTATTCTTGGAATGAATGCTATGTTGCACTCGGTAAGTCAAGAACAACAAACAGAGTGGCAGGAAAAAGTAGGTGATATGCGCGAGAATAGAACTCAAGACAGAACTGATCGCCAAGCTACATTTACTGCTGAACAAGCTGAGGCTGAACGAGTCGCAGCAGAAGCAGTGGCGGTTCAAACTGAGGATAAAACAGCAATTCCAGGCGAAAATGCTGATGATCTTGCGGGTGCCACAACTGGCGATCCTAAAGTTGAAGCAGATAAAGGCAAAGGAATTGAAGATCCTATTACAGCTCCGGCAGTAGAGCCTATTGAAACCAAAGATGTAGAAAAGCCAGCAGGAATGAAGGAAATGCTTGATGCTGATTTTAGTGATGGTACTTGGTCGCCTGATTTAGCGCTCGGGCAGGAAATAAATGAAACCATTCCATCTGAATGGCGCGAACCTGGCAACCCTTATGCTGATTTAGGGAAAGAGTTAGGAATTGATTTATCTCAGGATTTAAGCAGTGAAGATATTGCTAAGTTACAACAAGCAGTAGAAGAAGTTCCTACGCAAAGTGCTGCTCGGGCAGCTGAGATGTTAGAAGTGCTGAAAAATAAAGCTCGGGATTATCACGCTGATAAGTTAGGTATTGATTTGTCAGATGGTCTTAGTCAGGCAGAATTTGACAAGTTGTATAAAGGATATTTTGAGAAAGATGCTAGTGCGATGGAACTGGCTAACTTTTTGCGCCATGACCCGGAAATGAGCAAAACTTTGGATGAATTTATCAAAGGTAAAGAAACCACTGAAGTTCCCGGAGCAGATCCTGATGATCTTGCGGCGGCTAAATCTGGTAAGGAGCAGTTAGGCAAGGTCATGACTATTAATGGTCAGGAAGTAAATGTTAAAGCAGGAGTTTATGCTGATGCTGATTTGAATAAATATCAAAAAGCTGTTGAGCAAGTGGAAGGTTATATAGATGCTCAAAATAAAGTTTTACAGGAATACTTAAATACTAGTAAAGAATTAACACCTCAAGAGAAAGTTTATTTTAAAGAGTATTTAAGTACAGTAGGAGAAACTTATGATAAATTATTAACAAAAATGGGTAGTGATTTGGAAGCGGGTAAGCAGATTAATTTTAATATTACACCGCCAAGTGAGCAGCAAGGAATTGAATTAGCTCAGCAGATAATTAAGTCTATGAATGAGTTTGGTATACCTAGTGTGGATTTTTATACCAATTATAATCCTGATAATCAAACTGCTCAAATAATCCCAACAGCGGAAATTTCTGGGGCGTTGGATAAATTTGGCTTGACTCTTAAAGACGGTGAATTAGAGATTAAAGGAAGTAATGATAAATATACTTTCATTAAAGAAAATTCTACCAATGGTAATATTGCAACTAAGCTTAATTTTTATAGCCAAGGAGCAGATACAATATTAGTCAGAACTATAGATAATGACGGTAAAGTTGATAGTTTAAAGATTGAAATTCAAAATGGTCAACCTAAGGTAGTAGAAAAGGATGGAGTGAGGATTTAGAATCAGTATTTATATATTTTATAGGGAGCGGGTAAATGCCCGTTCCTTTTGTTATAAGTATTTAAATACCTATTTTAATACTTATTTTAATAAAGTAATTATCAATTTTTCTAGATTTTTGTTTTTTTATGTCATCCCGGAATTTTCGTAACGATAGTGGAGAAAATATCCGGGATCTATTCTACATAAAATTACAAATAGAATTAAGATGCTTAATACTTTATACTTAATACTTAATACTTTTTTAATATTAACCAAAAGAAAAGAGCATGTCGCGCGAGACATGCTCTATAAAGTGCAGGCGCCGGTTAATCCGGTTTAATTGTGTGAAATTCGCGCGTAGGGTTGTGTTGAGAGATCTTGTTATTTGAGAGCCAGATAACCTCTCTTAACTCTGGCAAAAATTTATTGGATGATTTCGAGACTGTTGGAGAGTCTCTCCTCAACTCGGGCTTCGACGCGGTCTTCGGCGTCGTCGTCATCGTTGAACTGGATTAACTCCAGGTCGGCGATGCGCTCGGCATCAAATTCATTCGCGTATTCCAGGTCCGTAACCAGGTTTTTTAAGGAATCGTGGTGATCCATAACTTTATGAATCACACTGTTCCTGTAATAGCCAGGCATGTTGACATAGCGACGATCGCCAGCTTTAAATATTTCGGACAATAATGTGCTGTCCAAACTGGCGCCGGAATCCGGAGAAACTTTGACATATCCTGCCAGTGTGGCATTTAACGAGTCGTATGTGACAAACTGGTCGAGATCCGTTTTTTTTGCGTAATCACCAAGATCGGCGGTTTTAGCAAATTTGTCAAAGTCTGGAAGTTGGTTGCTTTTTGCATACCCTTTGAGACTGGGTATATCAGACTTTTTTGCCAGACCTTTCAGGTCTGCCGTTTTGGCATAGCCGGATAATGTTGTTTTGGCAGCATAGTTTTTTGCCACCTCATCGGTAGTGGTAAAATCATTTACGGCGAAAGTAAAAACGCCAAGAATGATAACGGCGACCAAAGCAACGACGGATAAAACTGTGGATAGATGTTTCATGATTCCTCCTTAAAGGATTGGTTAATAGATTTGAAATTGCTTTTAGAAAGACGAATGTATCATCTGTCTAACAGCAATTTCAAATGATCCTTAGAAGATTTCCCTTCACATACTTTGTGTTCATTAGATAATATTCTATAATTGAAGTATGTATTATTTATATGTGCTAAAAAGTACTAAAAATAGTAAATTGTATTATGGTTATACTAATGATTTGCGACGTAGATTAAAGGAGCATAATAGTGGTAAAAATTATTCTACTAGGTTATTTAGACCGTATCGTTTAGTCTATTATGAAGCCTTTTTAGATAAAAAAGATGCTTTAAATAGAGAAAAATCACTTAAGAATTTTGGTCAGGGTATTTACCGTCTAAAGCAACGATTACATTATTCATTAGAATAAACACAAAGTATGTGAAGGGTGAACGCGAATTTTCAAAGTTCAATTTTTGAAGACGCTAGGCGTCTCTTCGAAACGCTGAGCGTCTCTTCGCCAGAAATTTCTGGTAACCGCGTCATAATCTTTTGTAGGTTATGAAGCAGTGTCAGGATTTCTGTGAAACTGTATTTTATTTTTAATATTATAGTATACACTATATTTCAATTTTTGTCAACCCTTCACATAATTTTGTGTTAATCTATATATTTGTTATTCTGATGTTATGTATTATGTTTATATCATTCAGAGTATTCATTATAAGGCCCCAATTTGGGAGGGTGATTTCCCTCGCCTTCAGGCGATAACTTCAGTATAATTAACATATGACTAGTGAATACAGAAAATCATCCCATTCAGTCTTTAATATCAAAATGCACATATCTTGGATCACTAAA
>DAOUWZ010000032.1 GCA_030666865.1 bacterium
CGCAGGAATGACAGTGTGGCAAATAGAAATTTATAAAGAATAAGGGAGTAGGATGTATTAATAACGATTAATTAACATTATTAAACTAACTGTGGTGTGACGGCTAATACCCCGTCAGCTTGCTGCGGGGATAATTTATTGTTTTATTATGACAGGCGAATTTTTTATTGATAAAAATTCGTTTTGGTAATTTTGATTAAGATTAGATTATGAATAAAAAAGTTTTACAAACTTGGCAAAAAACAAGGAAAACAATAATAATGACCCTACCCTTAGTAATAGGAGTTCTTTTATTGATTAGTTTATTGGATCCATTATTGAAATCAAATTGGTTGACGAAATTGTTCCAACAGAATGTTTTTGTGGATTCTTTTATTGGCGCTATAATTGGTAGTTTAGCAGCTGGCAATCCAATTACCTCTTATATATTAGCTGGTGAGTTTACACAAGCTGGTGTTAGTTTGGCAGCTGTCACAGCTTTTATACTTACTTGGGTAACAGTAGGAATAGTTCAATTACCGGCAGAGAGTATGATATTTGGCAAGAAATTTGCTTTAGTTAGGAATGTTTTAAGTTTTATTAGCGCTATTTTAATCGGTTTAATAACAGGAATAGTTTTGAATTAAATGAAAAAATTAAGACAAAAATTTAGTAATTTATCTGTCGGTTTAAAATTTTTAGGTGCTGTAATTTTGATTTATTTAATTTTGTTGATTTTCAATTTTGCGTTTTTTGTTGCCAGTTTAGATAAATTTATTATTTTGATAATCAAAATTTTACCAAGTATATTAGGAGCTTTTATTTTAATTTTTGTTTTTAATTATATTTTAAGTGATCGAAAAATTAAAAAGTATTTAACCGGCAAATTGAATTGGCAGAAATATTTTTTGACTGTAGGTTTAGGTATTTTATCGTCAGGACCTATTTATGCATGGTATCCATTTTTGGCTGATCTGAAAGAGCAGGGTTTTAAAAATAGTTTAATCACTATTTTTCTCTACAATCGCGCTATAAAATTACCATTTATTACAGTTTTAATTTATTATTTTTCTTTAAAATTTGTTATACTGACCACAGTATTAATGATTATTTTTTCTGTTACCAATGGAATGATAATGGATAAAATTGTTAAAAATTAATTTAAATTTATGATAATTGCAATCGCATCTACAACCAAAGATTTAAATGGCGAAATTTCAAATCAAGGAGCTAGGTCGCCTTATTATTTATTGATTGATGAACAGAAAAAAATATTAGAGGTTTTAAAAAATCCTTTTGCCAAAGGCGGCGGTGGAGCTGGTTTTAGTGTTGCTAAAATGTTGGAACAAAAAAATGTTAATAAATTGATTACTGGTAAGATTGGTGATAATATGCAGGGCGCTTTAAAAGAAAGAAACATTGTTTATGAGTCAGTAGTTGGTTTGATAAATGATTATTTAAAATAAATTGTATTTTATGCCTAGACCACGCGGACATCGTCGGATAAGATTTAATCCTGATATAACTTTTTATAAACCTCACGGGGTGCCAATGAGACATCTTGATATTATTGAGTTGTCCAAAGAAGAAGCTGAAGCTCTGCGTTTGAAGAATGTTAAAGAATTAACTCAAAATCAGGCTGCTCGTGAAATGAATACTTCGCAAAGCACTTTTCAGAGGATTTTAACCAGTGCTGAAAAAAAAGTAAGCCAAGCTATAACACAAGGAAAGGCTATTCGGATAAATAAATGATTTTTTATTGAATAAATATTCGTTTTGCTGTATATTAGTAATATTAATATTTATTATCTATTTATGCCTAGATTAATATTTGAAAGTTTAGCTGCTTTATTTATTATGGCAGTTTTTTTATTGCCTAACTCTGTTTTGGCTGCATCTGATACTATTTATGTATTTTATTCAAACAACTGTCCACATTGCGCTAAAGAGATATCATTTTTAGATGAGTGGAGAAAACAAGATAAAAGCGTTGATTTTAAAGCTTATGAAGTATCAGCTAAAAGAAATAATAGTGATTTATTAACAAAAGTAGGTTTAAAATTGAACGTCAATGTTAATGGGGTGCCATTTACAGTAATTGGTGATAAATATATTATTGGTTTTAATAATGACACTACTACTGGCGCTAGAATAAAAAATTATGTAGAGATATGCCGGAATTTAGAGTGCGTGGATGTGGTTTATAATATTATTAATAATATTGATGTTCATTCTCAAGATAGTGTCAATAGTATTCCTGATACAATTGCGCTCCCTTGGGGGAAAGATTTAAAAATCAAAAGTCTTTCTTTGCCAGTTTTAACTATTGTTATAGCAGCACTTGATGGATTTAATCCATGTGCAATGTGGGTACTTATATTTTTGATTAGTTTGTTGCTGGGCATGGAGGATCGCAAGCGAATGTGGTTTTTGGGAATTACTTTTCTGATTACATCAGCCGCAGTTTATTTTTTATTTATGGCTGCTTGGCTTAAACTGCTATTATTTTTAGGTTTTGTAATTTGGGTAAGAATTGGCATCGGCGCGGTGGCTCTTGGCGGGGGAATAATAAATATTCGCGAATGGTGGAAAAATAAAGCAGGAGTTTGCAAGGTGACTGGCAGTGAAAAAAGAAAGAAGATTTTTGGTCGTTTAAAGGAAATAACTACGCAAAAAAGTTTTATCTTATCTTTATTTGGTATGATTTTATTGGCTTTCGCTGTGAATTTAGTAGAACTTATTTGTAGTGCTGGTTTGCCAGCAGTTTATACGCAAGTATTAGCGATGGCTGATTTGAGTTCTTGGCAATATTATTTTTATTTACTTTTATATATTTTGATATTTTTAATTGATGATATTTTAATTTTTGTAATTGCTATGGTCACTTTGCAGATTACTGGAATTTCAACTAAATATTCCCGGTATTCAAGCTTGATTGGCGGAATGTTAATGTTAATAATTGGAGTATTATTAATATTAAAGCCGGAGTGGCTGATGTTTGGATAAATAATTATTAATGAATAAAAAAATGACAAACAATCCAAGTGATAATTTTACTAGATTAAAGCTTTGGCAGTTAGATGAGCTTGAGCACGAGGGAGCTGAACAGATTTTTCAAAGTTTTATTGATAAAAATGGATTTGTGCCTAATTGGGCCAGGGTAATGGCTAATGATCCAGAGATTCTAGTAGCTTTTGTCGGGTTAATGAAAGCTACTATGGGATCTGGGAAAATTAAGCCATTATTGAAGTGGAAAATAGCTAATGAAGTTTCTGATCTTAATAAGTGTACTTATTGTGTTGGTGTAACCGAATCTATGCTTAAAGCCTTGGGCGCTAAAGAAGATGATATGGATAAAATTATAGATAAGGAAAATTTGACTGATAAAGAAAAAGCAGCTGTTGAATATGCGGCCGTTGTTACTAAAGAGGCCTTTAAAGTGCCGGAAAATACTTTTCATAAGTTGGAAGATAATTTTGACCAAGAGCAAATTTTGGAAATCACTGCTGTGGTTGGTTTGTTTAATTATATCAATCGCTTTAATGACGCGCTTAGGGTATTGCCAGAAAAGATTTAATTTATATTAAAAAATAAAATATTCCAAACATTTGTGGATGTTTGGAATATTTTTTATTATATTTAATATATTATTTTTTTAAGGCTTTATAAATCATTGTAAAAATAAAAATAAGGGTTCCAATTAGGACAATAGTTGGTCCGGTAGGTAAATCTAAATAATAAGAAAAAATGATTCCAGAAATGACGGTTATTTCTGAAAGAATAATACTGCAAACAACTAATTTTTTAAATGATTTGGCAATTAATTTGCTGGTGGCAATAGGTATTATTAACAAGGCACTGACTAGAATTATTCCCAGTACTTTAATTCCTAGCACTACGGCAATAGCTAAGGAGATATAGAGCGCTGGTTGCAATTTTTTAACTGGGACTCCATTTACTTGAGCTGTTTCCTTATCAAGCGCGATTAAAGTAAGAGGTTTTAGGTAGCTAATAACAAATATGCTGATGATAATACTTAATCCTACAATTAACCAAAGTTCATTTTGGCTTATGGAAAGTATATTACCGAATAAAAAGCTAATCAATTCAGGCTGATAATCATTTTGTAGACTTATTAAAAGTACTCCCAAAGCCATGCCAGAAGTAAATATAATACCAATAGTCGTATCTGAGGTTATATGATAATGTTCTTCAACTAAATAAATTATGATAGCGAATATTATACTCAAGAGCAGGGCTGTCAGGAGAGGGTTAAGCGATAAAATAATTCCGATAGCTACTCCGGCTAGGGAAGCATGGGCGATACCGCTGGAAAAAAATGACATTCTTTTTAAAACCACAAATATTCCAAGTAATGCCAAAAGGATTCCCAAAGTAATACCAGCGATAATAGCTCTTTGCATGAAAGGATATTGGATAATGTCTAACATAGTTTTATATTTTAGTGTTCGTGGTGCATAAGGTCTACATCATCACCGTAAAGTTTTTTTAATACTTCTTTGGTGATGGCTTGTTTTGGTTTGCCCATGCAGATAAGATCGCGGTTTAGGCATATTATTTGACTGGCATGTTTGTAAACCATGCTTATTTCATGAGAAATCATTATGACTGTTACTTTATGGTATTCGTTTTGATGTTTTATCATTTGATAAAAATCCATTTCGCCTTCAATATCAATTCCAGTAGTTGGTTCGTCAAGAAAAAGTATTTCCGGTTGTTTCAGAATAGCGCGGGCGATTAAAATACGTTGTAATTGCCCGCCGGAAAGTTGTCCAATCAATTGTTTTTGATGAGCAGACATTTCTGCTTCATTGAGAGCATGGTTGATTTCTTTGTTTGTGACATTTTTTTCGGAAATTTCTAAAAATTCTCTTATGGTTAATGGGAAAGTTTTGTCAAATTCAAATTTTTGCGGTACATAACCTATTTTGTCAGTTATTTTTGTTATTGGTTGGTCAAAAATTGTTATTTTCCCTTGGTAGGGAATCAATCCCAAAATAGCCTTAAGCAGGGTAGATTTACCTGAGCCATTAGGTCCTATTATAGCCACAATTTCACCTTGTTTAATATTAATATTAATATTTCTTAATACTTCATTTTTATCAAATGAAACTGACAGATTTTCCGTATGGATTATTGTTTTTTTCATTTTAAAGCATTATTAATCGTTTTGGCGTTATAAAGTAAGGTATTTATAAATGAATTTCTTTCGCCAATGCCTCCTAAGGGGTCTAAAATATACAGTGATAAATTTAGATCTTCAACAAACGGTTTGATTGTTTCTGGAGAGAGTTGTGGTTCGGAAAATACCACTTGAATATTATGTTTTTTGGCAGTATCATGCAATTCTTTCAAGTATTGAGGTGTTGGTTCTTTGCCAGGAGAATTTATAAATACCCCTACGATATCAAGATTAAATTCATAAGCAAAATAATTCCAGGATTCATGGAAAACAATTAATTTTTTGTTCGGTACATTTTCCAGAATTTTATCAATTTCATTTTTTGTTTTAGTTAGTTTAATTTTGTATTTATCAAGATTGTTTTCGTATATTAGTTTATTGTCAGGATCAATAGAAATTATTTTTTTTGTTATGTTCTCAGCAATTATTTTAGCATTTTTTATTGATAGCCAATAGTGCGGGTCTAAAGTCATTTTCATTCCAGGTTTTTTTTCATGTTCGTGTTTATGTTTGAATTTGAAAGATTTTAAGTCAATCCCTTCTTTAACTGAATAAATTGACACGTCATCAACATTATCACCGATTTTTGTTATCCAATTATCCAGCGGATCGCCGATGTTGAATATTATTTTTGCTCCTTGTAAATTTTTTATTAGGGAAGGAGTAATTTCAAATGTATGCGGACTTCCCCCGGGTGGGAGAATGTTGATTACTTCCATGTTATCTCCAGCTATATTTTTCGTTATATCGTAAAGCGGAAAAATAGTTGTTGCCACTTTGATTTTTTTTTGGGGCTTGTCTAGTTCATTTTTTTGGTTTAGAGAAAAGTAAACACCTAAGGTTGCAGTTAGAATTATAATTATACCGATGATATATTTTTTCATATACTAAATGTTAATTATGAACAGCGCATTTATTACATAGACCAGTTAACATTACTTGGTGATTTATTTGGGAAAAGTTTTTTATTTTAAAAGAATGATTGCAGGGAATACATTCTAAGTGCCCGCAGTTTTTGCAAATAATGTGATGGTGTTTTTTATTAGCTAAATAATAATAATTTTTATTATTAATAAATTCTTGCTGGATTATATTCAATTCAGTTAATAATTTAAGTGTGCGATAAATAGAGGCCAAATTGATGTTTCTAGTTTTTTTATATATTGTCTTGGCTGACAAGGGGGTGTGACCTACTTGCAATATTTTTAATACTTGTTGTCTGGGTTTGGTTGATTTATAGCCAGCTTGTTTTAGGGTATTTTTTGTCATAAATTAATATTAACATATTTTATATCTAATTGCAAATCATTTGCAATTAGATATATTGGTAAACAGTTTTGTAACCACCTCACTGTTAAGTTATTAAATAAATATGGTATAATAATTTTATTGAATTATTTTTTATGAAAATTGAAATTTATGTTTTTCGGCATACAGAAACTTATGATAATAAAAATCACATTTTTAGTGGTGACCGTGATGTTGATCTAACTCCTTTAGGTGTTCAACATGCTGGAATTATTGCTGACAAATTAAAAAATAAAAAAATTGGCATTGCTTTTACTTCTCCTTTAAGACGGGCTGAAGAATGTTTATTTGCTAGTTTAAAATATCATCCTCAGGTTGAGATCATTGAAGATAGACGATTAATTGAGCGTGATTATGGATGGTTGGAAGGACATAGTAAAGATTGGTGGGCGAAACATTCTTACCATTTATTCAAGATTTTTCATCGATCATATTATATTCCACCTCCAGGAGGAGAAAGTCTTTATCAAGTTAAAAAAAGAATTAATGATTTTTTGTTAGATTTTATTCCGATTATTAAAGAAAAGAAAGTTAATGCCGTAATTGCTTGTCATAGTAATTCTATCAGGCCGATTAGACAATATTTTGAACATCTTTCCAATAAAGAGATGACTAAAATAGAAACTAAATTAGGAGAGATTTTTACTTATTATTTAGATATTTAATACAATATTAACGTTTTATTTTATGCGGAAAATTTTTTATGCTTTATTATTTCTTTTATTAATATCTGTTTTTATTCCGTCAGTTAGAGCTCAAAATTCTGGACAGTCATTACGGGCGCAAGTAACTGAAATAGTTGATCAGCAAGAAGAGGTAAGGGAAGACAGTTCTGTAAGTATCAAACAGCATCTGCGTCTGGAAGTTCTTAAAGGAGAAAGAAAAGGAGAAAAGATTGAAGTTAATAACATAAATAATCTTGATGTAGTATCAGCTGATGTATATAAGATAGGTGATAAAGTTATTCTGATGGAAAGTGTTGATATAGATGGAGAATCAAATTTTCAAGTTATTGATAGAGTAAGAACTGGCAGTTTGTGGTGGTTAGCGCTATTATTTGCTTTGATAGTTATTGTAGTTGGTAAATTTAAAGGTTTAAAATCTTTAGTAGGATTGTTTTTGAGTTTTGTGGTGATAATGAAGTTTATTATCCCTCAAATTTTAGCTGGTTCCAATCCTTTGTTAATTGGCATTATTGGCGCGTTTATTATTTTATTATTACTTATTTACATAACTGAAGGTTTTAATAAAATTTCTCACATATCAACTATTGCAATTTTTCTCAGTTTATTGATTACTGGATGCTTGGCAATATTTTTTACCAATATTTCCAAATTAACAGGCGGGGGTATGGATGAAGTTTTGTATTTGATTGGTGTAGGTGAGAAAATAATTAATCTCAAAGGTTTATTATTAACCGGAATTATTATTGGCGCTTTGGGTGTACTTGATGATGTAGTAGTTAGTCAAGTGTCTTTGGTTAGAGAAATAAAAATAGCTAATTCAGAATTATCAAATAAACAAGTTTATAAAAAAGCTATGAAAGTAGGGATTACGCATATCGGCGCAATGACCAACACCTTGTTTTTAGCTTATGTGGGCGTATCACTGCCTTTGTTATTGCTTTTTAGCGTAAATAACCCGCCATTTATCTCAGTTAGTGATGTGTTTAATAATGAACTAATTGCTACAGAGATAGTGCGTACTCTAACCGGTTCTATTGGTTTGGTATTAGCCGCGCCGATCGCTACCCTGTTGGCAGTTCGATTTATTAAAAAATAATAATTTAGCTAATATTTGAGTAAAATTTGTTACAATTGCTACAATTGTAACAAGATTTGTCAACCACACCCCTAGTGTTAGGGTGTGCAATTTTATGACATTTATACTCTTTTTTATTTTTGTATTTTTATGTCATTTCTGTCCCGCAGTCGCGGGATAAACTCCGGCAGGAATCTCCGCCTACCGGCAGGCAGGCCGAAAATAAAAATATATTTACTCCTACCAAACTAATAATGGAGATTGTTTTTTAAAGGTGGATGTTGTAAAATATTTTAAATAGTAATTTCAAAAAAAGGGGAATAAAAATGGAAAAAATGAATTTTTCTGAGGACTTTGTTAAAGAGTCATTATATGTTTGTTTAGTTATTACAGGATTGATGTTTTTGGGTTTAGTGCTTGGCTTGAATCAAGTGCTTAAAATGAGTCCGAATATTATACTCACAAATTTGACTTATTGGTTGATCATTCTGGCAATATTTATAACAGTGATAACTATAAGTATTGGAATAACATGGAAAATAGAAAAATTAATGATTATGACGTGGTTGTTAAATATTGAAGATAAAGATTGGCAAATATTTCATTGGACACAATATCTCAAATCAGGCAAATCTAATTTTGATGATTTACTTATCTTATTGCAAAAAGAGCAGCTTGATTATTGTTTTTTAAAAGCATTTTTCAATACCCATGTTTTGATTGTTTCAGTAGATGCATATGAAGATGTAAAGACATTAACCCAATTGACTTTTCAGTAGAAAATTATTCTCAATCTTCCTGTCTAAGTTTTGGCAGGGATTTTTATTTGATTATTTTAGGAAAAAATGGGAAAATATAATTATAGTATTATCTCAAAATGTCATTCTGGACTCAGATCCGGAATCTAAAGAATTACTTATTTAATTACGTAATTAATTACTTACATGGCTAGACAACGTTTAGATCAAAAGAATATTCGCAAAATTATCAAAGTCGGTAAACAAAGTCTTTCTGTCACTTTGCCAATAGAGTATGTCAGAGATTTAAAATGGCGTGAAAAACAGAAAGTAGTAGTCACCAAGAGAGGAAAGAGTTTGATAATAAAAGATTGGCACAAATAAAGTTTATGAAAATTTATTTATTCGGTGGGGCAGAAATAGATAAAGGACAATTCTTGCCTCAGTTGAAATTAATTGAGCAAGTTATTTTAGAATGTAACCCAAAACAAGTTTTGCATATTCCTTTTGCCAGGCAAAAAGCCAGTGAAAAAGAGTGGGAACAAGGATGGTTTGGTAGAAATATTAATATTGGTGATATTGAATATTTAAACGCAACTCGTGAAGAAGATATTTTAAAAGCTGATAAGCCATTAGTCTTTATGAGTGGCGGTGGCGGAAATATAAATTTATTGGAGAAAATAACAGCCGATCAAAGATTATTTGATTTTGTCATAAATAGTGAATATCTAATAGGTGAATCAGCTGGAGCTAAAATATTAGCTACCTATTTTAGAGCTAGAGGTGGCGATAATAATAGTCAGATGATTGAAGGGCTTGATATTATCAAAGACACAGTGGTAGAACCTCATTATACCGAACGAAATAGACAGGATTTGTTAATCAAAGATATGCAGGAAACTGGGGCACAGTATGGATTAGGAATAGATTGTGTCACAGCTGTTAGTTTTGAATTAAATGATTTTCCTAAAAATTTGGAAAAAATAGGAGAAGGTGATTTTGTACTAGAAATAAAATAATATGATAAAAATAAGTATAATTAAGGTATGAATAAAATATGAAACATATTCAGAGTAACTATGCTTTTATTGATAGTCAGAATTTAAATCTTGGTATTCATAGTTTGGGTTGGAAACTGGATTATAAGGCCCCAATTTGGGAGGGTGATTTCCCTCGCCTTCAGGCGATAACTTCAGTATAATTAACATATGACTAGTGAATACAGAAAATCATCCCATTCAGTCTTTAATATCAAAATGCACATATCTTGGATCACTAAA
>DAOUWZ010000016.1 GCA_030666865.1 bacterium
TATTTAGTGATCCAAGATATGTGCATTTTGATATTAAAGACTGAATGGGATGATTTTCTGTATTCACTAGTCATATGTTAATTATACTGAAGTTATCGCCTGAAGGCGAGGGAAATCACCCTCCCAAATTGGGGCCTTATACCTATCACCTCTACCGACTATCCCAGTTGCCATTTTTAAATCATAATTAATTGCTCCAATAAAAAGATCTACAACCTGTAATAAATCATTACCTTTTGAATCAAAACGACATACCCCAGCCATAGCTAATCTACCAGCCTTTTTATTCATTTTTTCTTTTACACATACCTCATAATGAACATTTTTAGGTGTTGTCACATTATCAGCTAAAAGTATTAAAATTTCATTTGGTGAAATAGCTGATTCGGCCAAACGAATAGAAATTTGTTCATAAGCACTCCAAGGATTACCATTAAACTCTCTTTGAAAATACTGACCTTGCTTATCAACAGTATAAGAATAAAAACAAATACTTCTAGTATCTAGAAAAGAATCAATAGCAAATTTGGCAAAATTGATATTAAGTCTAGATAATTTATTAAATTTCATTTCATCATGAAAATTTCTTTTATTTCTCTCATAAGTCAATTTACTATATAAATAATGCGGCTGACTACACTTTATTACTCCTACTGTAAAAAATGGAGCCGTTTTAGGATCTAAACTTCCACTTTCATCAAGAAAACAAAACTTTGTCCATATTTTTTTGTAATCTTCTAATTTTAACTCACCAGTTTTGTCTGCCTTTTGATTTTTATCATTTTTTCTAAAAAACATGTATTTTAATTCCTCTCATAGTTTTAATAATAAAAATTTATTCTGGTTTACGAATCTCTAATTTTGTACAGACGGATGTATTTTCTTTTTCTTTCTTTTTGGTAAAAATATCTATAGGATTTCTTGGTTTATTAGATTCTATCTTTGTAGTGATTATTTTATGTATTGAATCTAAAATATCGCACTCATTAAAAAATAATCCTGTTTTTTTCTTTAAAACCTTTTTAAGGAATTTTACAATATTAATATCGTACAAATTTTTACTAAGTTGAACTGGTTCGAGAGCCTCAAATCTTTTCCAAAAATTAAATAATTCATTTTTTTGTATACTTCTCTTAGTAAGATAAATCAAAAATTCTGGCATTTTTTTAAAATCCTCATTATCAGATATGTCAAAATTAAAAATTTCTCGAACACTAATAGGCTTTCCAAATAAAACTTTAAATAATCCTATTTGCTTACCATTAGTAAGGATTATCCAATCAATACCTTCGTTTGCAGCGTAATTTACGCTTTGCCTTAGATGTTTTTCAGTAAAATCTAATTGAATTGATTTCACCTCCACAATAAAATGTTTCTTTCGTGCTACTTGAATAACATAATCAGCATATTCACCACGAATTCTATATTCGGTTTTAATTTCCTCTAATTCAGTATAACCAAATACATCAGTTAAAAGACTATTTACCATCAATCTAGTTGCTGATTCATCAAGATCTGCGTATTGTTTTTTTAGATATCTTTTTTTATAAATTTTCAGTTTGTCTGAAAGATTTTTGATTTGATTTAAAGTTGCCATAGTGATATTAATTTATTTATTAAAATATTTTAATTATTAACCTAAATTTTATGTTAAACGATAAACACCGCGACTTTTAAATTCCAAATACCCTTTATCCCTTAAAAACTGTAATTGTTGTCTAATTTTATCTTTTATATGTCTATTATTAGGATGTTTAATTCTCAAAATACTTTCAAAATTATAAATATCTGAGAGTGCAAATTCTGATTTATTTAATATATCAATACAATTCATCACATCTAAAATCCAGCCCTTTAAATCTGTTTTCCGAGTCTCTCGTAAAAATAAAACCTTTTGCCAATTATCTAAAACTTTTTTTCTTGACTCTGCTTGTTTATCTTTTATATAAAAAATCTTTCCGCTTTTCGGAATATTATTTAGTAAAATGTTACAACCAATCCAACCTGCTCTTCTTGCACTTCTTGAAAGTGGTTTTCGTTTTTCAATAATCTTTGGAACAAAAAAATGTTTTGGAATAACAGCAAAATTTAAAACTTCATAATTTTTTATATTATAATTTAAAAAGAAAAAGTTAGGATTATTCTGACTTTGCAATCTTTCAATCATTGTTTTGTAAGCACCATCGACAATTTTCTTGCCAATATTATTTTTCTTGCTTTTTAATTCATATTCTTCCTTACAATTTGAACAATAAAAATCAGCAACTGGTTGATTATTTCCATAATTATTAATATTATCCCCGCAATTCGGACAAAAAATTTCAGAACCAACCCAATCCTCGGTCATGACTCTAATTTTTTGAGAATTACTTTTATACAATTGTGCTATTTGTGTGTTAAAAACCGTTTGCATAATTTAATTTTCCCATTTTTCCCCTATTTTGGCAATCCCGCGGTTGCGGGACAGACAATGACACACCCCTTTAATTCCCCTCTCAAGAGGGGATGAGATTCCGTGTCAAGCACGGAATGACATATTATCCACCTCTTCTAGTTCTAGGGCGTTTTCGCCTACTTCCGGAACTATTTCCTCTACCCCTTCTCTTCCCTCGATAGCCAACTTCTTCATTTGACTCAACTACTCGGACTTTTCTACCTCTAAAATTTGCTCCAGTTAAAGATTTGATAATGTCGCTAGCATATTTTTTATCTATGGAAAAAATAGAATATTCTGGCATTAGACTTATTCGGCCTATTTCAATACCTTTTAATTTTTTACTAGAATTAATCAATCTAAACAGTGCTTTGATATCAAACTGATGCCGGCGGCCAAAATTAATCTTCAAATTAACATCATTCCCACTTCCTGCTCTAATATTTCTTTCCCGTGAAATTTTCACCTCAGCATTTAAATCACGCGCATGCTGATAAGCATCCATCAGATGACTAAATTTATGAGTAATAAAATATTTGATTAAATCTTCTTTATGAATTTTACTTAATCTTTTCTCAATTTCTAAAAAGTATTTATCATGATCAATTTTTTTAATATCTATTTGTTCTATCTCTTGTAAAAAATTATCAATTTGCTTCATACAAATTTCTTTACCATTGGGAATTTTTTTATGGACAAATAATTTACCAATACTATTTTCCAGTTGTCTGATTGTTCTTACTTCTCTAGCAGTAATAATAGAAATAGAAATTCCACTCTGGTGAGCTCGGCCAGTTCGACCACTGCGGTGAGTATAGCCTTCATTTTGATCAGGCAGATTGTAATTTATCACATGAGTGAGA
This sequence comes from bacterium, assembly GCA_030666865.1. Classification (GTDB taxonomy): domain Bacteria; phylum Patescibacteriota; class Patescibacteriia; order S139-126; family S139-126; genus DAOUWZ01. The sequence continues at coordinate 3,298 of DAOUWZ010000016.1, forward strand.
TTACTAACATCTATTCCTCTGGCTGCCACATCGGTTGCTACCAACAAACTAACTTGTTTCTTTTTGAACCGATCCATAATTTTTGTACGAATATTTTGCGAAATATCACCATGCAAAGCCTCAGTATCATAATGAGCTCGCTTGAGTTTATCAGCAATTTCCTGTGTTTCTATTCTAGTCCGACAAAAAATAATACCATAAACCCCAGGTAAGGAATCCAAAATTCTTTTTAAAGCTTCAAAACGATCTTTAGCTGCTACTACAAAATATTCATGAGATACATTTTCTGCGCCAGTATTTTTTTCGCCAATACTTATTTCTTCGGCATTTTTCATATACTGTCGAGCAATCGCGTGTACGCTTTTGGAAATAGTCGCAGAAAAAAGCAAAGTCTGCCGAGTGATTGGAGTTTGTTCCAAAATAGCATCCAAATCATCTTTAAAGCCCATATCCAGCATTTCATCAGCTTCATCCAGCACCAACCACTTGATTGAACCTAAGTGTAAATTACCTCTCCTAATCAAGTCATGTACCCGCCCAGGAGTCCCTACTACAATATTGGTACCATTTTTCAAAGCTTTAATTTGAATATTTATTCTTTCCCCGCCATAAACTGCAGTTACATCAATTCCCTTTGAATATTTGGCGAACGCCTTAATATCTTTGGTAATTTGGATACACAATTCTCTAGTTGGACAAAGAATAATTGACTGTAAATCTTTTTTATTGGTTTTGAGTTGATTTAAAATCGGCAAACCAAAAGCCGCTGTCTTCCCAGTTCCAGTTTGCGCCAACGCAATTAAATCTTTTTTCCCGCCTAGCTGAGCTGGCGAGGTTGATGATTTTAAAATAAAAGGAATAGTTTTTTCCTGAATAGGAGTAGCTTCCCTAAATCCTAAATCATCAAGGCTTTTCATTAAATCAGAATTCAAGCCTAGTTCTTCAAATGTTATCATAATTTATTATATTCGTTTCCACCTAAAAAATTGCAATATAATATTGATAACAACCCTCTAAGAGTACAAATAGTTTAATATTAAATTTTAATTAATATAATTTTCTCATTTTTCCTCTATTTTGGCAAATATATAGATTCTGGATCCCTCCAAAGGCGGGCAGGCAAGTGCGGAATAACAAGTATTGAACATACCATGGTATGTTCAATAGGATTTTATACATTTCTACCTACACGAAAGAAATCAGTATTTAAATACTGATTTCTTTTATTTTTATTTCTGCCTGCCTGCCGGTAGGCAGGGATTCCTGCCTCCGCAGGAATGACAATAGGAATGTAGGAATGACAAGATATGTCTTTAATTTACAATCACAAAATCATCTTTCATTTCTTTCCTCAACATCAATTCTTTTTCTTGTTCCAAAGTCTCTAGGTTATGAATCTTGATATAATTATTAGAAAAAGTATAAAGACTATCATCCATATAAAGACTGCGCTTGATAGTATTGTCATAATAATTATATCCATACCAATATTCTTTCATATTATTATCTTCCCTACCATCCCAATGATCAATCTTATCCTTTAATTCAAATCCATTCTCATCAATTTTAAATACCAAAGCGCCTCGGAAAGTTACTCGCCTGTAGCCTTTATCAGCTTTTTCTCTGAGAGTTGCGGGAATGACCAATAAATTTTTATTTTTGGCAAACAAGAAAGCTTTATGGTCATTTAAAGCAATAGAATCACTGCCTGATAAGCCAATCTCATATTTATCAACTTCTTTCAAATTATCTACATCCGAGACATCAAATAATGACAATTTTAATCCTTGCACTCGCCCACTATCATCAGCCTCTTTGCCAAGACCAATCAATAATTTATCATCATACGGATGCAAGTAGCTAGAATAACCCGGGATTTTCAATTCGCCCAAAATTTTTGGGTTGGCAGGATCTTTCAAATCAATAACAAACAAAGGATCAACTCTTTTGAAAGTAACCATATAAGCCCGATCACCAATAAATCTGACAGAATAAATTCGCTCCCCAGAGGCAATATCTTCTACCCCGCCGACTTGTTTCAAGTCTTTGTCTAAAACATACATATTATTATATGAATCCTGACTGCCTTGCTGGAATCTTGACCAAGTCCTATTTTTAGTGGTAGCTATGCGGAAATAGCCATTTTTTTCATCCATAGAAAACTGATTTAGCACTGTGCCAGTCACATCCCCAGAAGCAATATATCTCAATTCATCTTTATCAATATTAATTTTATGGATAACAGTTCTTTCCAATTCTTTGGAAATATCTTCATATTTTTTCGCTACGGCTTCTTCTAATTCATCTTCTAGTTTATCTCTTTCATCACGCGGCAATAAACTTGTATATCTTTCAAAAACCAAAGCAATTTTTTGCATTTTCTCTTCTTTGGATAATATAAAATTTTCAGTTGCTTCAATTTTAACAATTTTTTCCTGATCTTTTTCTGGTAATCTGACAAAAGCAAACTCCCGCAACACTTCCATATAAATATCACTTTCATTTACATATTTAGTATAAGTAATATAAATATTATCTTGAGAAACATAAATATTTTGTCCAGCCCCGAGCAAATAAACATCAGCTTTTATGTCTTTGTTGTTATCGTTTACGTTGATAGCAGAAACTTGCGTAAAATTGTATGAGGAATATGGTACATCAAAATAAAACATATCTGGCATTATAGTTGGCTCAATAATTTTCCCAGCATCCAATAACATTGGCACTGGAATAGGGTCGCCAATATAATTTGTTCCAGCGGTAGTGATAAAATACACATAATCCCCGATCATTCTGGAACTATAATAAGTACCTTCAAAATCTAGATCGCGCACTTGTTTAGGATTTTTCTTGTCCGTAATATCAAATACCTTGAAAAAAGTATATTGTGAACGCCGTAAATTCTCTGGATATCTGGGCATATTGAATATCTGGTCATTGTAGCCAAATACGACCAATTTATCCCCATTCAAATAAATATCTCTGGGAGTTGATTTAAACTCTATTTTAGCCAGTATCTCACTTTGGTTTGGCGGATAAGCATTGATAATAAATAAATTTTTCTTACTGACTGCGTAAATATATTTGCCGTCATTTTTAATGATATCAGCCTCGTCCACTTCTTCTACTTGAATATTGGTAGTAGAAAAATCTTCAGCGCCCCCATCAAGACTCTTGGTCTCTGGAACTCCTAAACCAATTGCTTCTGAAGCAAAATCTTGTTCAACCATCATAGTATCAACCATTGGCATCATAGAATTGATTGACCGACCATAACCATAATTATTATATCCACTAATATTGATTTCCAAATATTCTCTCATTTCATCATAATCAACGAATTTGTTCATTTCATTCTGCTTAGCTAGTTGTTCTGAAATGGTGGTTACTTTAACAATTTTAATTGCGTCAGTATCTTGATTGTTATTATTGGTTGTTTGCCCGATAAAATTCGTATCAATATTTACATCACCACCAAACGAATCCCAAAATCTGATACCCAAAAAAACAACCACAACTAAAATCGCTACTATTATTGAAACAATTATCAGCGCTTTAATGCCTTTATCTGATTTCTCAGGAATCGGCATTTTGGTACTACTAGCGCTTGGTTCGGGAATTTTAATTTCTTTTGACTGCCGGCTTTCTTGGTTTGATTGATTTTGAGGATTTAAATTATCCATAAAATTTGGTTAATTTTGAGTAATATACCCCTTCGCCCAAATTAACGAAACTTTATCTTTGTAATTCCTATTTACTATTAATTAATAGCAACATATTAATAGAATTAGGCTTCGGGGTATTATATGATATTTATTAGGCAATTGAATATAAAAATAAATCTTATTCAGATTTATTATATCATTTGTCGTTTTAATTGTCATTCCATACTAAATTAGATCAAATGGAAACCTTAAGATTTCCGCTATACAGTTTAGGCTAGAATAATAATGTAGCGGAAGTCTTCCCGCCTGCCAGCGCCTGATGTCGCAAACTATGGCGGGCAAGTAGACTTCTATATTATTCCCAAATATCTTTATTTTCAAAATGTATCAGCGAAGTAATAATAGCCTGCTTGGTATAATCTTTTCTAGTAATCCGATTATTAGTCAAAATTCCAATAATTCCATGTTTTTTTCCTAAATCTGGATCATCTGATATTCCTGATAAATTAGCTGCCTCGGCTAAATTTTTATTATCTTCCAATATATATTTCATAACTTTGGGAGGAATTTCAAAGCCACAAGAAAATCCCAAATGATATTCTTTCCCATCATAAGTTGCACAACAACATATCTCTGCATATTCATTCTCAGAAGAATCAACGCGCATAAACCCAGATTCAATTCCAAAACTTAAAAAACATTCTTGCCAAGAATGCCGAGCTCTATTTTTTGCTCCTAATACAATCTCATTCAAACTCATCGGCTGACCTGATACTCCGCTATCTACTGATAATGTTTGAATGGACACATCTTTCAATAAATCATAATCTTTGACAACTTCCCGCAAAGCATCTACTTTGGTCTTATTTAAAGTGCCAATATTAATATTATTTATTTTAAGCTCCATGACACTTCTTGTATTTTCCACCTTCGCCAAGGCTTCGGCGGACAAACTTACCTTTTTTAGTATTATTTTCCATGACAATGTTTGTATTTTATTAGCGTACCATCAGATTTAGTCGCTCCGCACGGGCAAGGCTCATTCCGCCCAACTTTACTACCGTCTTCATGATGCGCGTATTGATCAACTACTGGCTGCGCATTGGCGCTGGAATTGGCATTAGGTAAATTACCCTTAGTATTTGAATCTGTTTGCATTTGCCCAGCCCTCTCCATAGTTTTAGCCGGCGCTGACAAGGTCAGACCTTTTCTCTGCAAAGGCGACTTGACTGCAACATCCTGAGCTGCCGCTATTTTGTAAATAGAATAAACTACTTGATTTTGAACTTCATTGGTATAATTGTTGAATAATCTAAACGCCTCTTTTTTATATTCAACCAAAGGGTCACGCTGACCATAACCCCGCAATCCTATCCCTTGCCTAATTCTATCCAAAGTGTCAATATGTGAAATCCATAATGTATCAAGAGACCTCAAGTAAACTGCTTTTTCTATTTGCCTCATAACATTCTTATCCTCTCCGAGCGGCCCTGATAATACTTTTTGTTCCAAATTCTCATAAGCAATTTTTGCATCAGCGACTAATTTATCAATGATACTAGTCCGACTATCAGCTTGCGATTTTTTTTCTGACCGAGACTTGCACCATCCTTCCAAATCTGACAACAAACTACTTGGCACTGGATAGATTGTTTTAACAGTTTCAAAAATTTCTTTGGCATTCCAATCCTTTTGCAACTCAGCGCTGGTATGAAAAGACACTACCTGTTCAATTTCACTTTCAACTAATTCATTTACCAATGCTTTCATCTCTGAATCTGCTGGACTTCTTTTTTCTTCAATATCTTTTTCTGCGGCTACCATTACTTTATCTCTTTTTTTGTAAGCTACTTCCCGGTGCTTATTGATAACGTCATCATATTCAACTAAATGCTTACGAATGTCAAAATTATTGCCTTCAATCTTCTTTTGAGCAGTTTCAATAGATTTTGATATCAGCTTATTTTCAATCGGCATGTCCTCAGGCACTTTCAAAGTTTTCATTATCGCTTTCATTCGGTCTGATCCAAAAATTCTCATCAAATCATCTTCCATAGAAATAAAAAATTGAGTTATTCCTGGGTCGCCCTGCCTGCCAGCACGGCCCCGAAGCTGATTATCTATCCGTCTTGATTCGTGCCTCTCTGTGCCAATCACATATAAACCACCAGCCTGCTTTACCTGTTCATGAATTTTTTTATCAAGAGGACTGCCACCAAGAATAATATCGACACCACGCCCAGCCATATTGGTAGCTACAGTAACTGATCCTGGTTTTCCAGCTTGAGCAATAATTTCTGCCTCTCTAGCATGATTTTTGGCATTCAAAATCTCATGCTTAACACCAGCGCGCTCTAATAATTCATGTATTAATTCATTTTTTTCAATAGAAACAGTACCAATCAAAACTGGCTGGCCACCTTCTACACTTTTTTTAACTTCCCTGATTAAAGCCTCGTATTTGCCTTTTTCACTGCTATAAATAGAATCTTCCTTATCTTTTCTAGCAACTGGTTCGTTGGTTGGTACCACTGTTACTTCCAATCCATAAATCTTATAAAATTCTTCAGCTTCTGTAAAAGCAGTACCAGTCATACCAGATAATTTATCATACATTCGAAATAAATTCTGAAAAGTAATTGAAGCTAAAGTTTTTGATTCTTGATTAACTTTTACTCCCTCTTTGGCTTCAATGGCCTGATGTAACCCCTCACTATACCTTCTACCCTCCATTAATCTGCCAGTAAATTCATCAACAATTATTACTTCGCTTTCTTTAACTACATAATCTTTATCTTTTTTGAATAAAGCTTTAGCCTTAATAGCGTTTTCAATATGATAAACCAAATCCATTTTTTGATTTGTATAAATATTACCGACATTCAATATTTTTTCTACCCTCATAACACCGCCCTCAGTCAAGGTAGCGGCATGCATCTTTTCATCAACATTATAATCTTCATTTTCTACCAATTGCCTAGCTATCTGCGCAAACTGCATATACATTTCAGCTGATTCTTCTGCTGGAGCTGAAATAATCAAAGGAGTTCTGGCTTCATCAATCAAGATTGAGTCAATTTCATCAACAATCGCATAATTCAATTTACGTTGAGATTTATGCTCACTATTTATAGCCATATTATCCCTGAGATAATCAAAACCAAATTCATTATTTGTGCCATAAGTAATATCAGCAGCATAACCTTCTTTGCGCACACATGGCCTTAAATTTTTCATATCAACTTCAATTACTGTTTCATCGTGAGTTTCATGAGTTGGATCATATAGATAAGTAATATTTTGCTGTTGAATACAAGAAATAGATAATCCTAAAAAGTGATAAATCTGCCCCATCCATACTGCATCACGCCTAGCTAAGTAATCATTAACTGTGATCAAATGAACGCCTTTTCCAGCCAAAGCATTCAAATAAATTGGCAGAGTAGCAACCAATGTTTTACCTTCACCAGTTTTCATTTCTGTAATTTGTCCATTATGCAAAATAATACCACCGAGAAGCTGAACGTCATAATGCCTCATCCCAGTTGTTCTCTTGGACACTTCTCTAACAACTGCAAAAGCCTCTGGAAGAATATTATCCAGAGTTGATCCATTTTTCAATTGATCTTTAAATTCTTGAGTTTTATTTTTCAGCTCTTCATCGCTCAATGAAGAAAAATTTTTTTCCAATGAATTTATTTTATCGACCAAAGGTTGTATTTTTTTCAAGTATTTAGCATTTACATCGCCAAATAGCTTGTTCAAATATTTCATGATATTCTATTTTACATAAAAACAAAGCTATGTGATTATACCAAAACTATTCAATTTCGCAAGCTAACCAGTAAGCATATCTATTTACTTTTCATTCTTTTTGATTTGTCAATTTCTTTTTTTCTCTCCTTAGACAATATAACTTTAAGATGATCTTTTACTTTATTTACAGATTTTTCAAAACTAGTAGTTGTTTTTTCCACTCGAATTAATTTGCCAGGCAACTTTACATTGGCTTCACATCTAAATACTTTGCCTGTCTTATGTCTCAAATTATGCTCTACTTCAACTCGGATATCTATAATCTGCGGATAAAATTTACCGATTGATAAAATTTTATCTTGGATGAACTGATTTTGATCAGCATCCAATTTAAGACCCGTGCCTTTTATGATCACCATAATATTTATATTTAATTAATTAATCATTCAAAATTTTTATATTTTCTATCAATTGTAAATTATACCTATCTCTAATTCTTTGTTTAATATAAGAAATTAAAATCATTACATCGTTGGCTGTGGCATTACCAATATTTTCCAGTTCAACTTCACTATTAACAATTAATTTTATCCCGCCAATTATTTTATCCGTCATTTCTATTTCCTTTAAAACATAACTCAAATCCAATAAATCATTTTTTACACCTTCATCTGTATTAAATCCTTTGGCTTTCAATTCTCCTTTTAAAACATCGTCAACCACAATATCTTTAAAAAAAATTTTTGATTTATTCAATTCAATTTGTGACACTGGTTCAGTTTTATCAATAATTATCAAGCCCTTTAAACCTTCATCCATTATTAAAACATCATCATGCATTTTGATTAACTTATAATCCAAGCCCAGCATATTAGATATTTGCTTGGCTTTACCTATCTCGTTCTGGTTTGCTGCTTCAAATACATATTCACCCAGACCCCCAATCTGCAATTTTGAATATTTTGCCAAAGGCGCGCCCTCAATCACTCTGCCTTTCAAGACATTATTTAGTTGATCAAATATTTTGTTCATTATTTTTTGTTTAATAATTTCCTACCGACCCGCCAAACATCCCCAGCTCCCATAGTAATGACAATATAATTTTTATTTATCTTATTTTTTAAATATTCAACAGCCTGGACAATATCCCTGACATACTTAGCATTCCCTGTTTTCTGATCTATTATCTCAGTTAATTTTTTTGAATCTATCTTACCTACTTTTTCCCTAGCTGAAGAATAAATATCAAGAATTAGAACTTCATCTGAATCGTTGAATGAAACCGCAAAATTATCAATAAACTTTTCTGTTCTAGTATAGGTATGAGGATGAAAAACAGTAATTATTTTTTTATCCTCATACCTCTGCTTAGCCATTTTCAATGTAGCTTGTATTTCACTCGGATGATGAGCAAAATCATCAAATATTTGGCATCCTGATATTTCTCCGATAAATTCAAACCTTCTTTGGGTGCCAACAAATTTTGATAAAGCTTTGATAATATCATTCTTAGATACTCCCAAGTAATCAGCGGCAGCGATTACTGCTAAACTATTCAGTACATTGAATTCACCAAATAATTTCAATTTTACTTCTCCCCATTTTTTGTTTTGCCGGTAAACTGTAAAAATCTGATAAGACTGATTAATGCCCAATTTTCTGGCTTGCCAGCCTTTATCTGATTTTAAGCCATAATATTTTTTATTACCTTTGTATGCTTCGCTAACTTTTTTCACATTATCATCATCCAAATTTGCTATTAAACACCCATCAGCTGGCAATTTTTTGACATAATCAAGAAATACTTTCTGATATGAATCATTATCTGCAAAAAAATCAGGGTGATCCCAATCAATATTATTCAAAATTATTGTTTGGGGATGATAATACTGAAACTTATTTTGATATTCATCTGTCTCTACCACAAAAATATCAGACTCACCTATCAAAGTAGTGCCACCCAACTGCGGTACGTTTGAACCAATCATAGCAGATGGATTAAAGCTTGATTCTTTCAAGACAAACGCCAACATAGCAGTAATTGTTGTTTTGCCATGAGTTCCAGCAACCCCAATAGATTTTTTTTCTTTCATTAAAATACCAACCGCTGCTGGATAATTTATTATCGGAATATTTTTTTTACGGGCGGCAATCAATTCAACATTTTTATCTGGCAAATAAGCTGTTGAATAAATGACTAAATCTATATTGTTATTGATATTACTTGGATTAAATTTTTCAAAATATTTTATTTTATGTTTATCCAAAACTTCATCTGTATAAAATTTTTCATCAGTATCACTGCCAGTTACCTGCTTGCCAATTTCTTGCAATAACAAAGTTAAAGAAGCCATGCCACCGCCTTTTATACCAACTAAATAAATATTTTTATAATTATCAAAATTATTCATTAATTAATTTTAAAATCTCATTAATAATTCTGTCAGCTGCATCCCGATGGTATAGTTTGCCTATTTCATTGCTTAAAAATTCTAAAGATTGTTTATCATTAATCATTTCTCTAATATCAGCCACCAAAGACTGGCTTGATATTTCGTTCTGTTTTAAATATACAGCAGCCCCACGGCTAGAAAAATATTCAGCATTATCTTCCTGTTGAGTATTTGGTATTGGGATTATAATAGTTGCTTTTTTCAAAGCTGATAATTCAGATAAAAAACCTATCCCTGCTCTAGTAATAACAATATCTGCCGCTGCCAAAGCGTCAGGCATTTCATTGATTAAAAATTCATATGAATAATAAAATTCTTCTTTTTCTTTTAGAGCTAATGGCGGCAATTTTTTTCCTTTTCCAGTAATATGAATAACCTGAAAATCATTCAGTAATTCCGGTAAAGCCCCAATCGCTAATTGATTTATTTTCAAAGCGCCAGTGCCTCCACCTATAATCAAAATAATTGGTTTATCTGCTTGTAAATTAAAATGCTGCCTAGCCCGATCAAGATCTCCATATAAAATATCTTCTCTAACTGGGTTTCCTGTCAATACCGCTTTTTTCTTGGAAAAATCAACCAAAGAAGTTTCAAAAGAAACAGTTGTGGTTTTGGAAAAATATGACAATATTTTATTAGCCAGTCCTACTTTTATATCTTGTTGGTGGGTAATTAATGGTACTCTCAAGAACCAAGCTGCGATGCCAGTTGGCACAGCAATAAAACTGCCAGCCCCAATAACAACATCTGGTTTCCATTTCTTTATATATATAATTGACTGAATAAATCCGATAAATATAAAAATTGGATCAATAAAATTTCGCCAAGAGAAATACCTTCGTAATTTACCTGAAAATATCCAATGGAATGGTATATCAAAGGCATTAACCATATTTTTTTCTGGTCCCCGGATCCCGCCCAGCCACAAAAATTGCGCTTCTGGATGCCTATTTTTCAATTGTTTAGCGACGGCTAATAACGGACTTACTGGACCGCCACTACCACCGCCGACTAGTAATATTTTCATAATATTATTATATCAAATAATCTATATGTTATATATATTAACTATTATCTAAAATAATTTACCATTTAACAACTACAAACCAAAAACTAACGCCTATTTTTAGTGTATCTGGAAATATTTACTACTATTCCCATTGCTACTAATAAAATCAACAAAGATGAAGAGCCTAATGAAATAAAAGGTAAAGGAGTTCCAGTCAAAGGTACTAAGCCGACCATTGCCATAATATTCAAAACCATCTGCCATATTATCCATGACATAATGCCAGCTACTGTCAATTTGGCAAATGTATCTGGAGCATATTTGGCAATTTTCATTCCTCTATAAAAAAAATAAAAGAAAAACAAGACTAAAAGTGTAACAAAAATAAATCCCAATTCTTCCGCAATGATTGCAAAAATTGAATCTCCGGCAACTTCTGGCAAATAATTAAATTTTTGCCGAGAATGCCCTATTCCTCGGCCAAATATACCGCCCGATCCAATAGCCAAGAATGCCTGGTGGATATGATAACCTATCCCTTGTGGATCTAACTCAGGATGTAAAAATATTTTTAAACGATTAACTCGATAAGCTGCTTGATTAATCAATAAATAAAAAATTGATGAGCCCGCAACGGTTGTTATGAATATCAGACCTAAATGCCCGCCAGCCATAAAATAAACTGACATGCAAATAGCTATTATTAGCACAGTGCCGCCCATATCAGGCTGTAACATAACAATCCCGCCAATTGACCCCAATAGTACAATAAAAGGTAAAAATACATTTTTAAAACTTTTTATATCTTTCTCCCGTGATTCAAACCAACTAGCTAGATAAATTATCAAAGCCAGTTTAAGCAATTCGGTCGGCTGAAAAGAAAACCAAGGCAACTTTATCCATCTCCTACCGCCCATATATTCTGCTCCAATTTCTGGCACCAAAACTAAAATTACCAATGCGATTGATACTAATAAAAAAGGCACAGCAACTTTTTTTAAAAAATTATAATTAATTCTTGATATAATCAAAAACAAAATTGAACCGAATATTATGCCTTGAAATAATTGCTGCTTAAAAAAATAATAAGCATCAAAATGCTTATCATATGATATTACTGATGAGGCTGAAGACAAAAAAATCATACCAATAATAAGCATCACCCCCAATAAAACTATAAATGTGTAATCAGGATCATGACCGTCTTTAGCATGAAAAATTTTATTAATTATTTTTTGAAACTTATTTTTTTGTTTCATAATTTTCTGACAGCTTTAACAAATTGATCACCACGGTCAAATTCATTTGCAAAAGTAGAAAAACTGGCAAAACCTGGCGATAACAGTACAATGTCTCCAGATTTTAGAATTTTTTTCAATTCATACATCAATTCCGCCATATTCTCAATATTGATTCTTAAATTTTTCTGCGGATACTTATTTTTATCCAACAACTTCAATAACCGCGCGCTTCCCTCACCTGAAAACAATAAACAATATTTAGCTCTATTTTTTATAACTTTAGCTAAGTCTTGCAAAGGTAAATTTTTATCACTGCCACCAGCCACTAAAATTACTTTTTTATCAAAAGTTTTTATCCCAGCAATAGCAGCAACTGGAGCAGTAGCAGTGGTATCATTCCAATATTCAATTCCTTTTACTTTTCGGATAAACTCCATCCGATTCTCCAATCCCTGAAATTTACTAATAGCTTTTTTGATATATTTAATCGGAATATTTTCCAATTTTGCCGCCAAGGTCGCTGCCAATACATTGCTCAGATTATGATCCCCTAGTAATTTAATTATTTTTTTATCAAAAAGTATTTCTTCTTTTTTGTTTTGTCTGAATATAATTTTATTATTTTTTACAAAACACCCTGAAATATTTTTATTTGGCAGACCTTTAATGCTAAACCAATAAATATTGCTTTTGGCGCGCTTGGCTATTCCCTGACATTTTTCATTATCATAATTCAATACACAAATATCACTTTTTTTCTGATATTTTAAAATCGACTCCTTGGCTTGAATATATTCGGAATAATTTTTATACCTATTTAAATGTTCTGGCAGGATATTGGTAATTATTGCCATTTGCGGTGATTGCTTAATTATAGGGAAATTTTCCAAATGCCATGAAGATAATTCAATAACAACAGGCACATCCCTTTTAACTTTATCAATAAAACTAAACATTGGATTGATTTTGATATTACCGCCTACTAAAGTTTTTTTATTAGCTAAACTAAAAATCGACCCTAACAGGGATGTGGTGGTAGATTTTCCTTTGCTGCCAGTAATGCCAATAATATCAGTGCCAACCAAATCTATAAACAATCCGGCTTCATTATAAAGTTTTATACCTTTTTGTTTAGCGATTTTTAAAAATGGATGCTCTTTAGGCACTCCGGGATTTTGAATAATAAAATCATAATCCAAAAATGTCTTATCTGGATCTTGTTCTAAAAAATATTTTATTTTATAGTTCTTTAATTTATCTATTGATGGCTGCAATTCCAGCTTTGACTTTTGATCAACTACTGACACCCTAGCGCCTTGTTTTGCTAGCCATTTTGCTACTGCTACTCCTCCGCCATGCAAACCAAGCCCGAATATTAGTACTTTTTTATTCTTAAAATTTTTCATATGCTTATTATAACAAAATCAACCCTTTTACTAAAGAGATATTTCTTATTTACTGACTAATAAAGTGATTAATACCTATTTATATAAGTATTTTAATAGGTATTTTAAAAGACCTGCCTTTTACCAGACAGGTCTTAACTTTAAATTCCTCCTTTTTATTTAGTTATTTTAATAACAACATCTTTTTAATTTGAGTAAAATTACCAGCTTCAATATGATAAAAATACATTCCACTTGAGAGTTTTTGACCAGAATCATTTTTACCATGCCAAATTACTGATTTAAACCCAGCTTCTTGATATTCATCTACCAGAGTTATTACTCTCTGCCCCAGTAAGTTGTATACCATAATTTTTACTGACACGGCTTTTGGCAATTCATATTTCAAAGTCGTAGTGGGATTAAACGGATTCGGATAATTGTGATGCAATTTAAATTCTTTTGGCAGTCTGCTGATTGGTTTCGGCTGATTAGCTGATTGTTTATTCAATTGCGATGAGGCCTGCAACGAAATATCATCAAACCAAATTGTACCAGTGGCAAATCCTACTGGAAAATGAAAATTCGCATTATTATCCGTAGTATTAGCAGTAAATATTGTTTCATAGTATTGCCAACCTGTTGTCAATGTCGGTTCATACCACAAACCATACCAAGTCCAATCACCTTCATTCTCGGTCAGGTTTACATATATTTGTCTGGAAGTAGAAGCTTTAGCATAAAATGACAGCGTATATTGCTGGCCGCTCTCTACTGGAATAAGTTGTATTAATTCTGTTTCCCAGTTTTCTCCGGCCGTATTAACATCAATCTTTACTGAAAAATTACTGTAATATACCTGATTGTTATCAATACCAATATATCCATTCACTTCTTGAGTAGTCCAGGGATAAAGATAGCCGTACTCAAAATTACTATTCGCTAGCAAGTTATCTCCGACTGGTTCAGATACGGCTTCCGCAAGCAACATATCATCAAGCCAAACGACACCAGCGGTATTCCCAGCTTGCATAGTAAAACTAGCCAGGGTATCCGTGGTATTTACAGTAAACAAATGTTCATACTGTCGCCAATCTGTTGTCAGTGCCGGTTCATACCACAAGCCATACCAAGTCCAATCATTTCCATTTTCAGTTAGGTTCATAGCAACAGTTCTTGAACTTGAGGCTTTACCAAAAAATGATACAATATATTCTTTATTAGCTTCCACTGGAACAAGCTGAATATTTTCATTAGTCCAATATTCTCCAGCAGTATTGACTGACATTTTTTGCGAATAACTGCCATTTTGCGAAACTGTATCAATACTGACTGTGCCATTTTCATAATACGGAGACCAATAAGTAAAATCGCCGGTTTCAAATCCGCTGTTAGCAATAATATTCTCTGGAAAAAATATCGGATCAGCATAAGCATAAAATGCCCGCGGATTATCAAGTCCCCAAATAGACGCCATCACTTCCCATTGATCATTTCGATATCCAACCGCTTGAATGTAATAATTACCTGGCTGGTGGATATCAGTATCTAAAAATTCAACAGGTAGACTGTGTACTGTTCCGGCATTATATACCTCGTTGGTAAATTTCCTATCCAAAGTCTTTAAATACTCTTGATTATAATCAAGAATCTGAAAAGCAACTGTATCATAAGTAATTGGATCGCCGACTGGAAGTTTTGTTGCACACCATACTGTAAAAGCTGAATCTACTTTGACTGTATCCGGCATACCCGACCAACTGGTAACATGTACCACACTATCTTCAGTTACTTCCACACTAATTGGATTTACTCCAGTGCCAGTAGTAGCAAGAGTTGTCCATTGACTGGTATGATAATTAAATCCTCTAGCTTCGTAATAATACTGACCAGTATTTTCAACAGCCAATTCTGAAGTAATACCAGTCCAGCTTTCACCAGGATCAAGTGCAACACTATCCCAATATGCTAATTGCATTGTACCAGTAATCTCGTTCATATTACTATCAAGCAACCTAATACCAATATCATATAAAACCGCTTCATTTAGCGTTTCTGTAACCTGTAATTCTAAAGTGTGCGGTTCATTTGGTTCCAAGTTATCAGCATTTTGAGCCGTAAACGAACTAACCTTAATTTCACCAATTGGTGTAGGAGCCGATCCTACCCGAAACCATTCCGGGTTTACTTCACCATTTGAAACATTGAAATACGACCAATTAATATTATCCACAGAATATCTAACTGCGGCATAATATTCGCCAGCGCTAGTAACAGAAAAAGTTCGGCTAATTGAATGAGTATTACCATCGGCAATAGTCACATCAAATTCAATTTCTCTGAGTCCAGTACTTTGAAAATTTTCATCTAAGATAATCAATTCAATATAATCATAAAAAGCGCTGTTTCCAGAGCTATTTTCCAAAGTAGCGACTAAAGTGACGTTATCACCACCAGGATTAGGATTCTGCGGTGTAATTGTCAGTGATTGGGCAGTAGCAATACCACCACCTGTGGGATTACCACCAGGAACTTCTACTATCAATCCATCATAAGCGGTAAAAGTTACCGGTACATCTTCACCATCAACTTTGGCTGTTAATTCGTATAAAAATTCTTCATAACCTTCAATCTGTAATGGCGTATAACCGAGAAATTCATCATCATGCCAAATTTCTACACCTGAAGACGATGACGAAGTAGTCGCATATCCACTATTCCCTAAGGTTGATTGCGGTTGTAGAGCTGGTACTTCTTTTCCATTTCTAAAATACTGAACTATCTTTTCTCCTGTTTTGAGAATCTCTTCCTTTCTGACAGTTTTTGATTCTGTACCTGCACTTGAACTACTTTGACTAGATTCATTTTGAATAATATCTACAATCGCGTGAGGAGTAAAAATATATTCGTGGTATAGATAAATTTTATTCTCTGCTTTAATCCACATCAACATACTTTTTTTGAACTTTTGATGTGTGTCACCATTACTATTTACCACTCGCTCATCTTCAATTGGCGAACCAAGATTATATGGTGCGTTATGCATACTTAAATAAAACTCACGAAAACCAGAAACCAACACTCCGGCGCTTTTTTCACCAGTTTGAGGATTAGGGTTTAATACAATAGCTGTATGTCTAGTATTTGATATGCATTCACCAGTCTCCTTGTAAAAATCCTGAATCCATTTACCATACCATTCATGGACATAAGTGCCACCACCATTATCATTGGGTTGACCTATTTTATTTGGATGACGATTATATGCGTCAGCA
>DAOUWZ010000039.1 GCA_030666865.1 bacterium
ACTAATTCACTTGATGGATATTTTAATATATTAAAAAGTAAACTTAATGTTCATAGAGGGCTTAATGAAAAAAGAGCTAGAAAAGTAATAGTTGAGTTGTTGAAAGGGAGAGAATAAACCCCCGAAATGTCCATTAAGCCGTAAATTAGAAAAAATTAAAGCACCTTTTGGCAGAATAACTCACAAAGAAGCAGTCAAAAAATTGCAAGCTTTAGGTTCTAAAATCACTGAACAGGATGATTTAGGGGCCGAAGACGAGACTTTATTAACTAAGAATAGTCCGGTGCCGATTTTTGTAGAAAAATGGCCTAAAGATATTAAAGCGTTTTATATGAAACGTGATCCAGAAGATGAAGGATTGGTGTTAGGTAGTGATTTAATTGCTACGGAGAGCCATGGTGAGATAATAGGAGGATCACAAAGAGAAGATGATTATGAAATTTTAAAACAAAGAATTGTTGATGAAAAATTACCGCTTAAAGAATTTGAATGGTATTTGGATCTCCGAAAATTTGGCAGTGTGCCGCATTCAGGCTTTGGTTATGGACTAGAGCGATTAGTGGGTTGGATCAGTGGGATTCATCATATTCGCGAAACTGTTCCTTTCCCAAGGATGATTAATAGGTTAAAACCGTAAGCCAGTAATAAAAGTAATTTTTAATTTTTTCCCAAGTTACATAGAGAATCCGTTTTTAAATAATTTTATATATGAGAAAGAATAATTTAAAAAATAAAAATAGTTTAAAAAAAGATTTGTCTAAGGGTGAAATTATTATTTATCGCACTAAAGATGGGAGTGCAAAATTGGAAGCGAGATTGGAGCAGGAAACTATTTGGTTAAAACAAGACCAAATTGCTTTACTTTTTGGTACACAAAGACCAGCTATTACCAAGCATTTGAGGAATATTTTTAAATCAGGAGAATTAGATAAAAATTTAGTTAGTTCCATTTTGGAACATACTGCCGTAGATGGCAAGATATATAAAACTCAATTTTATAATTTAGATGCAATTATTTCAGTTGGTTATCGCGTGAATTCTAAACAAGCTACGGAATTTCGTATTTGGGCCACACAGGTTTTAAAAAGATACATTGTTAAGGGGGTGGCAATTAATAAGAAAAGATTACAAGACAGGCAGATTAATTTAAAAGATTTGGAGGACGCAATTAGTTTGTTGAGAACGACAATGGAAAGTAAAAGATTAACTGGCGATGAAGCCAGGGGTTTGTTGAAAGTTATTACAGAATATGCGAATAGTTGGTTTTTGCTTAATAAATATGACCAAGGTAAAATTAAAATAGTCAAAGGCAAAACTAAAAGCATAAAAGTTTTGGATTATGGATTTGCTAAGAATTCAATTGAAAAATTTAAGATTGATTTGATTAAGAAAAAACAAGCGAGTGATTTGTTTGACAGGGAAAATGGTAATAAATTAGAAGCGATTTTGGATTCTATTAGCCAATCGTTTGATGGCAAACAATTATATGTAAGTTTGGAAGAAAAAGCAGCTCATTTGTTGTATTTTATTATTAAAGACCATCCGTTTGTGGATGGCAATAAAAGAATTGGTTCGTTATTATTTATATTATTTTTACAGCAGAATAAATTTTTATTAAATAAAAAAGGTGAAAAGAAAATTAATGCTAATGCTTTAGTAGCTTTGGCCTTGTTAGTCGCTCAAAGTAAACCAAATGATAAAAATATTATGATAGCTTTAATAACTAATTTGATTAAGAATTAAATTAACCCATATGCCTGAAGAAAATTTACAACCAAATATGTCAAATGAAATTGAGCCTGAAAAGAAAAATTATTGGAAGTATATGTTATTAACCAATAGAAAATATTATGATTAAAAAAATTATTACAATTTTATTAATATTAATAGTATTGATTAGTTTAATTTTGTTTTTTTGGCCGAAGCGAAGCTATTATTTTACTCCGCCAACTAATGCCAGTATGTGTAATTGTTTTGGGATAGAGTTTGATAAAGCAGGTGGTGATAAATATTGTAGTGGCATTAGATATAATTGCACCGGTTATATTTCGCCAACGACATCTAAAGACAAGATTAAGAAGTACTATCAAGATATAAAACAAAAAATAGAAAGTCATAGATTTGATATGGAAATAATTAATCTTGAAGAAGCATATAATTTTGAAGAAGGAATTTATTATAATTATATTGGCGAGAATACAAAGGGCAGCGTACAATATAAAGGTGATAAAGGTGATAAAGGGGACACATATAATATTGATGTTGAGCTGGTTATAAATGCATTAATTAATAGTAATATTCCAATCCAGGAGGCTTGGTATAAATCTTACTCTGTTTCTTGTTATCAGACTCATCAAAAAGGATCAGTAATGCGAGTTTTAATAATTCGTTTAGAAGATGAGTTTGATTTGCATAAATTTGGTTTTGAAAAAGTTGATAATCCAGATATAGGCGGATGTGCGTATGATATTAAACATTATAATATTAAAGCTGACTCTGACGGAGAGCCAGACTTATTGGGTGGTGACAAATTCAATTATCAGGCATATTTATCGCGTTATGGACAGCATTGGTGTCACCGTGATGAATTTAATCCAGAGAAAATAGATGGTAAATTATGTCAACTTTATCATATTTATACTAGTGATGATTTTAGTCAGGTGGAGAAAGAATATTATTACAAATATCGTTACCATGAGAATATTTCGTCTGATAATAAAGTTGAAGTAAAAATTAAGTTAAAAGGTAATAATAATTTTATTATTTTAGAAGAATATGGCGTAAAAAAATCTCAACGCAAAGATTCTGTATATGCTGAAATTTATATTGATAAATTAATTGAATTATCAAAAGAAAAAGAAATTAAATTTATTAATGTGCCATCAAGGCCAAGTCTTAATTGATAACTAAATTTAATCATATGCCTGAAGAAGATTTACAACCAAATATGCCAAATGAAGTTGAGTCTAAAAAATCAAAGATTTGGTTATGGGTTTTGATAGCGGTGGTTATTACTCTTGTTATAACTGCTGTAGGAGTTTTTTTACCAATGGCACGGCAGAACGCGAAGTATATTAAACAGGTTTCTTTTATTAATCACCTTGAAGGCCACATTAATTTTTTAGAGAAAGAAATAGAAAGATTAAAAGATAAAGATGAAATTAATACAGGTAAATCAAGCGAGTTGGAAATATTAGAGATTGCTGAAAATAGTCAAACAGTAAAAAAAATGAAAAAATTAGCAGAAGAAAAAAAACATAGTGCATGGCATGGTATTGAAAAGTTAAAAGTTGATATTTCTAAATATAATCTAAGATCAGACATATTTTGGAGAGTTGATTATAGCTATAATAAATTAATTGTAGTTAGTTTACATATTGATAATGGTGGACAAATACAGGATGATAATGATAATTTAGAATATTTACATCAATCAGATTACTGTATAAATAATGTTGATTGTATGAATAGTGGTTGTTGCGGAGGGGATTGCAAGAATAAAATATTTGCTGTTCCTTCAATGTGTGATATGGTGTGTCCTTGGGAAATGGGTGATGAAGGACCCGTTCCGTGTAAATGTATTGATAATAAATGTGGTCGTTAGTTAAATTAAAATTATTTGATTATAAAAAAATTCAATTTATATAAATTTTTGCAAGATGAAAAATAAAATTGTTTTATGTTTGATTGTTTTAGTATTGTTGCCGTTAAAATTGGTAGCCGCTGATTTTGATTTGGATTTAGTCAGTCAATATGGCAAGGGTGATTTGTATTATAAAAATATTATAATTAATAATAATTATTTATATAACTATAATGTAGCGGAAAAGAGATTGGAGATAATAGATATAAGTAATAAAGAAAAACCAGTTTTAGACAATAGTATAAAATATAGTACTTTAAATGGAAATATAGAAATTGATAGAAAAAGAAATTTGTTGTTTATATCTTTGAGTGAATCAATTGATATTTATGATATAACAACTCCAAATAATTTAACAAAAGCTGCTGAAATAAATAATCAATATTTGAATGGTGGTGAAGAATACACACAGTTGAAGTTATATAAAGATAATTATCTGATTGTATCAGCACTTAATGCGTTAAAAATATTTGATATATCAAATTTAAATAATATTAATTTAGTTGGAAATTATAAACTAGGTGAAAAGCGAGAACATGGGTGTTTGGTTGATTTTGAAGTTTTAAATGATAAATATATATTATCTGAAAGGACGAGCGGTTTTTGCTGGCCACATGAAAAGAATGATTGGGGTAATTATGTAATTGATGTTTCAGATGTGTCCCAGCCTGTTTTTGTAACAAATATTAAACAGGCAGTGAATAAAATGGCTGTTAAAGGAGATTATGGTTATAGTTACGATATACATCATGATGGCAGTGATTATGCTAAGTGGTATGATGAAGTTGTTTTTTATGATTTATCAAATATAAATAATGTTAAAGAACTAAAAAGAATAAAATTACAGCAGGGTGATGTAACAGCCATAAGCAAAGTTGGAATTTGGCATAATAAATATTTATATTATATTAGAGGCAATAAATTAACTGTTTTTGATATTAGTTATCCAAGTGATCCAGTTTTATTGATTAAAGAATTTGATTTTTTTGATAATTTTGATATAGGGTTAGGTATTCTTATGGAGTCATGGGCGGATGATAACTATATTTATTTTGTGTTATCTAGAAATGGATTGGTTATTTTAAGTTATGAATTAGATGGCGGAGAATTGATTTTTAATTATCCTGATAATATTTTAATTAAGGGGAATGAGCATTCAGGTGTGTTCATTATTAAAGATGGTGCGAAAAGATTAATTAGTTCACCGACAATTTTTAATCAAAATAATTTTAAGTGGTCAAAAATTATTGAAATTAATCAGAAGATAGTTGATAGTTTCGCTACAGCTGATAATTTTTTATATAAGGACGGTAAAGTGTTAAGAGATAATTTAGGAAAAATTTATATTATTTCTCATAATAAAAAAAGGCAAATAGCTGATTTGGCTACTTTAAAAAGATTTAATTTTTTAAAAATTATTAATGGAATTAGCTTGGATGTTCTGCAAATTTATGAAAATGGAAAAATTTTAAAAAGTAGTGATTTTTACCCTGACGGCGTATTATTAAAAAGCTATAATAAAAGTGCGGTGTATTATATTTGGAATGGAGAAAAACATCCAATTTATTCAGCGGATGTTTTTGAAGCATATGGCAACAGCTGGGATGAAATAATAGCAGTGACAGAAAAAGAGT
Source organism: bacterium (assembly GCA_030666865.1). GTDB lineage: Bacteria > Patescibacteriota > Patescibacteriia > S139-126 > S139-126 > DAOUWZ01. The sequence continues at coordinate 5,278 of DAOUWZ010000039.1, forward strand.
TAGCTAGTTATCCTTTAGGCAAAACATCTTTTTTCCCGACTGGCAGTTTGATTAAAGCTAAAAATAAATCAGCAGTTTATTTGGTTGATAATAATGGAAAAGTTAGGCCAATTATATCCGCCAAGCTGTTTGAAAGATTGGGATATAAATGGGATTTTATTTATGAAGTTCCAGAAAATATGTTAAATAATTATTCTATAGGAGAATTTATAAGGCCCCAATTTGGGAGGGTGATTTCCCTCGCCTTCAGGCGATAACTTCAGTATAATTAACATATGACTAGTGAATACAGAAAATCATCCCATTCAGTCTTTAATATCAAAATGCACATATCTTGGATCACTAA
>DAOUWZ010000013.1 GCA_030666865.1 bacterium
ATAAAAAAGGTTTTATTGAAATTGAGGGAGAAATAGAAGAGCTTCTTCCAGCCGGATCATTCAAAGTTGTTTTGGATAACGGTCATGAAATTTTGGCGCATTTATCAGGAAAAATGAGAATGTATAAAATTCGCTTGGTTTTGGGTGATAGAGTTCGTATCGAAATGAGTCCTTATGATATGACCAAAGGAAGGATAACTAGAAGATTGTAATTATGAAAGTAAGAGCATCAGTAAAAAAAATTTGTAAAGACTGTAAAATAATCCGCCGTGAGGGTCGGGTTTGGGTTATATGTAAAAACCCTAGACATAAACAAAGACAAAGATAAGGGTGTTAGGCGCCACAAATAACTAATAATTAATAACAAATAACTAACATTGTATGGCCAGAATTTCCGGTGTAAACATACCAGATAAAAAAAGAATAGAAATTGCTCTAACCTACATCTACGGAATTGGAAAGGCTAGGGCTAATTTAATTTTACAGAAAACTAATATTGATAAAAATTTACAAACCAAAAACCTTGATGAAAAACAGATTAATGATATTAGAAATGCGATTAATGAAGTATTTAAAGTTGAAGGTGATTTAAAAAGAGATGTTCTTTTGAATGTTAAGCGTTTGAAAGAAGTGCAAAGTTATCGCGGCTCAAGACATTCAAAAGGCTTGCCAGTTAGGGGGCAAAGAAGTAAAACCAATAGCCGAACTGTTAGGGGAAATACTAGAAGAACTGCTGGTTCAGGTAGAGTAAAATCTGCTATGAAGACATAAAGATAAATAATTATGACTGAAAAAAATAAATTACAAAACACTGAAGAGGCAAAAGTAGCCAACACAACTAGTAATGTGTCAGATAGTGTTGTTGGTGATTTATCAGTGAAAAAATTTAGAAAAAGCAAGAAAAAAAGAGCTGTTAGAAGGGGTAATGTTTATATCAAAGCAACTTACAATAATACCATTGTAAATTTATCCGATATGAATGGAAATATGCTTAGCATTGTTACCGCTGGTCAATGCGGTTTTAAGGGACCAAAAAAGGCTACTCCTTATGCTGCTGGTGTAATTGTTCGAACTGCGGTTGAAAAAGTTAAAGATTATGGCTTGAAAGAGGTTGCCGTATTTGTCAAAGGTATTGGCGCTGGTCGTGAAGCAGCTGTGCGAGCTTTGAATGCTAATGGACTTGCTGTGATAAGTATCAAAGATGTTACAGCAATTCCACACAATGGTTGTCGGAAGAGAAAACCAAGAAGAGTTTAATTAATTTTTAGTTATTTAATCACTATAATATGGGAAGATATATTGGACCAAAAGATAAGCTATCAAGACGTGAAGGCGTTGATTTGTTTGGTAGGGTAAAAAATCCATTACAAAAGAGGAATTATCCCCCTGGAATACATGGACCAACATCAAGAAAACGTTTGACTACTTATGGCGCGCAATTGAGAGAAAAGCAAAAAGCAAAGCGCATATATGGTCTTTTGGAAAAACAATTTAAAAATTATTATAAGAAGGCATTGGCTGGCAGGGGTAATACTGGTGAAAGTATGTTGCAAATGCTTGAATTGAGATTAGATAACGTCGTTTATCGAAGTGGTTTTACTGGTACTAGATCGCAAGCCAGACAACTTGTAAATCATCGTTTCTTTTTAGTTAATGGAATTAAAGTAGATATTCCTTCATTTCAATGTAAAATTGGCGATATAATTACTTTAAAAGAGAATAAGACCGACAAAAAAATAGTAAAGGAATTATCAAAGAAATGGGAAAATAAAGATGAGGTAGTTGATTGGATCAGTTTAGATAAGAAAAAAGTTGAAATCAAAATAGTGACTATACCGCAGATTAATGAGAAAAAATTATTATTTGATATAAAATCAATTATTGAATTTTATTCTAAGTAATCGCATAATATTATTAATTATAAATTTATGGCATTCATTTCTTTACCAAATAAAATTTCTGGGGAAGAAATAGGTGAAAATGAAGTAAAATTTATTATTGAACCCTGTCATTCTGGATTTGGGACGACTCTTGGTAATGCCTTGAGAAGAGTTCTTTTGTCATCTCTTGAAGGCGCGGCTATAATTAAAGTTAAAATAAAAAAAGTAGATCATGAATTTTCAACTATAGCCGGAGTAAAAGAAGATGTTGTTCAAATTCTGATGAATTTGAAAAAATTGAGTTTTAAATCAAATTCTGATGAACCAGTAAAAGTTAATTTAAAGGTTAAAAATAAGATTGGTGAAGTTAAGGTTTCTGATATTGAAAAAAATTCAGATATAGAGGTTATGACTAAGGATTTTGTAATTGCAACACTGACTGATAAAAAAACTGAGCTTGATATGGAATTTACAATTACTAAAGGTCTTGGTTATGAACCAGTTGAAAATAGGGTATCAGAAGATAAAGAAGTAGGAGTTTTAAATGTTGATGCATTTTTTTCTCCGGTTAGAACGGTTGGATTTGAAGTTGAACCAGCTCGTGTTGGACAAGATATTAACTATGACAGATTGATTTTAACAGTAAAAACTGATGGAGTGGTTACACCTCAAGAAGCTATGGAAAAGTCAATTGATATATTGTTAGATCATTTTAATTTGTTGAAGCAAGAATATGGAGTTCAGGACGAAAAAAAAGATACAAAAACAAAAAAGAAAAAAGCAACTGTTAAGCCAGAAAAATAATATTTTTTATTTATGAAACATTTGAAGAGTGGAAAAATTTTAGGTAGAAAAACTGCAGCCAGAAAAGCAATGTTGAAAAATTTAGCTGAGAGTATTATTTTATATGAAAAAATAAAAACTACTGAAGCTAAAGCAAAAGTAGTCAAGTCAATGGTGGAAAAAATGATAACTCGTGCTAAAAAAGATACTTTGCATAATCGAAGAATTTTATTAAGCAGACTGCCGACTGAAAATTCTGTAAAAAAGTTATTTGAAGTGATTGGACCAAAGTATAAAGATAGAAATGGCGGGTATCTTAGAATCATAAAATTATCACAACGCAAGGGTGATGCCGCTGAAATTGTGCAAATTGAATTAGTTTAAAAAATATGACAGATAAAATTCAAAAAAGAAATAAACATGAAATTGATGCTGATGATAGAATTTTAGGAAGATTGGCAACTGAAATTGCGGGATTACTAAGAGGTAAGCATAAAGTTGATTTTGATTATCATTTAGATAATGGAGATTTTGTTGTTGTTGCGAATGTAAAAAAAATAAAAGTATCCGGAAATAAACTTCAACAAAAATTATATCGGCATCATAGTGGTTATCCTGGCGGTTTGAAAGAAATGAAAATGGAAAAATTATTCAAAAAAGATCCTACCGAAGTTTTAAAACGCGCAGTATATAATATGTTGCCAAAAAATAAACTAAGACAACATATGATTAAAAGGCTAACATTCAAATAATCCATGGAAAAGAAAGAAGAAAAAAATATATTTAAAGGAAAATATTATTATGCCAATGGTAAAAGAAAAACTGCCATAGCTAAAGTAAGATTGTATCCAAAAGGTAAAGGTAGAATATTTGTCAATGATAAAGAATTGATAGAATATTTTCCTAGTAAAGATTTTCAGGCTATATTGAAAGAACCTTTATTTGATATTGCTGGTTATGAAAAGTTTGATTTAAGTATTAAAATCATTGGAGGGGGTATTAGGGGTCAAGTTGAAGCTGTTAGGTTGGGGATTGCCAAAGCGTTAGTTGATATGGATCGGGATGTTAAACCAGTATTAAAGAAAAAAGGACTATTGACCAGAGATGCTAGAAAAAAAGAAAGAAAGAAACCAGGTTTGAAAAAAGCTCGTCGAGCACCACAGTGGGCAAAACGTTAAAATTTATTTCTATAATATACAAAAAATCTTCTATTCAGAGGATTTTTTGCTGTTTATTGGTAATTGCACCTTATATTAAAATAGGATAAAATTGATATAATGATTATTTCTATGAATAGAATAACAAAGAAAATCTTAAATGGTTTTATTCCAATTGCTTCTTTGGCTAGCGTTGCTTTTTTATGGAGAAATAATTTAGCCTTGACGGTTGTTTTGATTGTTCTGGCAATTTTGATGTTATGGATGAACAAATCAACTAGAGAGATAAAGACATTTGTTTTCTGTGCTATTTTTGGTACCATTTCAGAAAGTTTTGCTATTTATTTTGGCGCTTGGAATTATGCTAATCCAGATTTTTTAGATATTCCGTTTTGGCTATTTATACTGTGGGGGATCGCTTCAGTATTTATGGTTCGGGTTTATTTATTTTTTAAGTAATATTTAGAAAAGTACATAAGTCCGACTTCTGGAATTCAGAAGTCGGACTTATGAAAGATGTATATTAAATAAAACCCACCCCGATATATCGAGGTGGTGATTAGTTTAAAAACTTATTAAGCATTTTTTCGGTTTCAGCGACATTTAAAGATACTCTTTGATGGACCATTGAACCGCCAATTAATTTTAGTCCAGAGTTTAAATATTGCGAATTAGGGCTTGTTTTTAGACAATAAATATCTGTCCAAGCTGGCAGAGTGATTGTTTGATTATTTGGGAGAAATATTTGATGATAGTAAGGAACAAGAACGAATTTGTAAATTTTGTTTTCTAACAAGCCTTTTATTTGTCTGATTTTATCAGTAGAATTACTAGCATAGTTTAATATTTTTATCATAGTTTACCTCCTGGTATTAAAGTTATTATAATTAGAAATTTTGTCAATATTGCGTATTTTTCATATAATAAAAGCATGGAAACCTGAAGGTTTCCGCCTGCCTGCCGGCAGGCAGGCTACACTGTTTAAACAGTAAAAACAATGTAATGGAAGAATTCCTGCCTACCGACAGACAATAGAGGATACTTACTATTCTATGAACTAAAACCTAAAACCTGAAAACTACTATATGTATAACACAAAAACAAAAGTCGCAACTAATACCACTTGGTTTACTATCGCTTTGATATTACAGAAGTTGATAGCTTTTGCATATTTTACTTATTTAGCTAGGGTGCTCGGAGCGGAAAATTTAGGAATATATATTTTTGCTTTATCATTTATGGCGATATTTTCTATTGTAATTGATTTTGGCTTGTCCAATTTTATTACTAGAGAAGTAGCCAAAGAACAATCTGATGCGCAAAAGCTGTATAGTAATGTACTGAGTTTTAAAGTAATATCTTCGTTGATAGCAATTGGTTTGATAGTTTTTTTCATTAATATATTAAATTATCCTGAATTGACTAGACAACTAGTATATTTAGCAGCTATTTTGATGGTGATTGAATCATTGGTATTATCTTCTTTTGCTATTGTTAGAGGTTATCACAATCTAAAATATGAATCGTTTGGAACAATAGGTGTTCAAGTGATCGTATCAATTTTAGGTGTAACAGTTTTACAATTCACCGAAGATATTAGATTGTTGATGGGTGTTTTGATTGTGGGTAATTTAGCTAATCTGATTTATGTGACCTATTTGATTATTAGGAAATTAAATTTAAAAATAAAACTACAATTTAATTTTTATTATTGGCGGAATATTTTTTTGATTGTTTTGCCTTTTGCGTTAGCTGCTGGGTTTAATAAAATTTATGGCGCATTTGATCAAGTGTTATTATCAAAACTAGCGTCAGATTTGTCGCTGGGGTATTATGCAGTTGCTTATAAACTGACATTTTCCCTGCAGTTTCTTCCGCTAGCCCTAGTAGCTGCTTTGTATCCGGCTATGAGCACATATTACAAGGAAGACAAGCAAATGTTGAATAAATCTTTTACTAGGGCTGTTTATTATTTAATAATACTTACTATACCCTTATCCGCTGGAATTATAATTTTAGCCAAAGAATTTGTATTAAGTCTTTATACGGTAGAGTTTGCCGCTTCTATTTTACCTTTGCAAATTTTGATATCTAGCTTATTTTTTCTGTTTATCAATTTTCCTTTAGGCTCGCTCTTAAATGCTTCTGACAAGCAAAGAAAAAATACCATTAATATTGCTTTAGCAATGATATTTAATATAGTAATGAATGTTGTTCTAATACCAAAACATCAAGAAATCGGAGCGGCAATTTCTTCAACTATTAGCACTATATTTTTATTTTGTTTGGGTATAATAGCTGTTAGGAATATTATAAAAATTGATATTTGGTATTTAATAAAAATTTTTGTTAAGACGTTAATTGTAAGTCTTATTATGGTTGTAATAATATATTTATTGAAAGATGGTCTTTATTGGTTGATGGCGGCAATAATAGGATTTGCAGTTTATTTAGTTGGTCAGGTTTTTATTGGTACAATAAAGAAGCGGGATATCCGGCAAATGTTTAATTCATTCAGAAGAAAAGATATATGAAAAAAAGTTTATTAATAACAACTGATTATATTCCAAATACTGGTGGAATTGCGAATTATTGGCATAATATTAATAATTTTATGCCAAAGAATAATTTTTTTATTTTGGCGCCAAGAGTGGATTGTTCAAATGATGAGGAAAATATTATCCGCAAGAAATTTTTTGTTTCATTTATTTGGCCGCATTGGCTTATTCTTTTATTAAATTCTTACTTAATAATAAAGAAATATAAAATTGCTATCCCGATTGCTGGACAAGTATTGCCAGTGGGAACCGTTTTGTATTTATTGAAAAAATTTAGATTAATTGGGCAATATTATATTTCTTGTCATGGAATGGATTTATTGATACCACGGGGAAGAAAGAGATTATTAGTAAAAAAAATTTTAATACAAGCTGATAAAATAATAGTTAATTCAAAATTTACCCAAAAAGCAGTTGAAGATTATGGTATTGATACCAAGAAGATTTTTATCGTATATCCATGTCCGCAGAGATATCCTGAGTCAGATTTAGATATTAAGGCTAAATATGGATTAAGTGCTGATAATATTCTTTTTTCAGTTGGCAGGTTGGTGAAAAGAAAAGGGATTGATGTAGTTTTGAATATATTATCTGAAGTTTGGAAAAGCATACCAGATGTTGTTTATATCATTGGTGGCGATGGACCCGATAGTGCTCGATTGAAAGAATTGATTAATAAAAATATTCCTGCCAGTAAACAATCACAAATTATTTTTACTGGACGAATACCAGATAATGAAATGTCTGCTTATTTCAATTCTGCCAAAGCCTTTATTCAAGTAGCTAGAGATGAGAATGGTGATGTAGAAGGATTTGGTATGGTTTATCTAGAGGCGGGATTATATAAATTGCCGGTTATTGCTGGTAAGAGCGGGGGAGTTGTTGAAGTGGTTAAGGACAGGAAAACCGGTTTTTTAGTTAATCCAGAAGAAAATGAAGAAATCAGGCAGGCAATAGTAAAATTACTTACTTCAGAATCATTAGCCAAAGAATACGGTAGGCATAATTTTGATTGGGCTAGTAGTTTTTTTTGGGCCAAAGAAGCGGAGAAATTGATTCAAGAACTAAATTAGCATTAAGATACAAGAAACAAGATACCTGCCTGCCGGTAGGTACGGCAAGGAAACAAACATCTGCCTGCCGGCAGGCAGGAATCTTAAATTTAAAATAAAAATGTAGAAAAATTAATTTAATTAGAAATTAATTAGTTGGATCCTAATACTTGTCGCAGATAGGTGGATATTTCACTAAAACCTAAAATCTAACAACTAAAATCTCAAGTATGATTTCAATTATTATACCAACTTACAATCATGCGCCAGAACTTCGTTTGTGTTTAGCTAGCATCAAAAATCAATCTTATCAGGATTTTGAGATTGTTGTTGTTGATGATGGCAGTATTGATAATCCTGAAAGCGTAGCGCGTCAGTATTCCAATTTACAATTTGTTCGGCAGCCGAATTTAGGAGCTCCAGTAGCGCGTAATAAGGGTTTTGAATTAGCTAGGGGCGAATTTGTGATTTTTGTAGATGCTGACGTGGTGCTTGATCGATTTTGTTTGGAAAAAATGCATAAAAAGTTGATAGAAAATTCTGGCTGTAGTTTTGTTTATAGTGCTTTTAAAATTGGCAGTAAAAAAATGAAATATATTGAGTATAATAAAAAAGAATTGAGTAAATATAATTTTATTCATACTACCAGTTTAATACGTCGGGAAGATTTTTCGAGGTTTGATATTAATTTAAAAAGATTTCAGGATTGGGATTTATGGCTTACTATGATGAAAGATGGAAAAATTGGAATAGGGATAAATGAATGTTTGTTCAAGGTTATTCATCCTGGACAGGGAACGATTTCTACTTGGTTGCCTAAGTTTATTTATAAATTTCCGTGGCCAATAATGAATTATATACCCTTAGCTGTAAAAAAATATTATTACAGTAGAGATATAATCAGAAAAAAGCATAGTTTAATGTAATAAATGTGCTATCAGTTTGCTATGAGATGCGTGGCACCATAGATATATAAGCCGAGGCTAAATACTTCGGCTACGCGAGTAATAATAATCTTGTATGTCGCGTAGGCGAGGCATTTAGCCTCGTCTTTATTTTAATACTAACACCTAAAAACTATAAACTAAAACCTAGTCAAAACTCTTTCATTTTTAGCTAAAATATACTAAAATAAGCTTATATTTTATAAAGAAATTTTGAATTTTTAGCTTATTTTTATTAATGTTTTGTTATGTCTGAAGTAAAATTATCTGTAGTAATAGTATCTTGGAATGTCTGTGATTTGCTTGAAAAATGCCTTTATTCTTTGCTAAATACTCAGCAAAATATTGATTTTGAGATAATAGTGGTTGATAATGGTTCTAGTGATGGAACTGTTTGGATGGTTAAAGACAAATATCCAAATATCAAATTAATCGCCAATGAAGATAATCAAGGTTTTGCTCGAGGCTGTCATCAGGGCGCTGATAAGGCGATTGGTGATTTTTTATTATTTTTAAATGACGATATAATAGTTTTTGATAATACATTAAGTAAAACTGTAGAGTATTTTAAAAATACGCAAAATGTTGGCGTATTAGGAACAAAAATATTAAATTCAGATAAAACAATTCAGGAGTCAGTAAGGAGTTTTCCAAGTTTTTATGATCAGTTTATAATTTTGTCTAAACTTCATAATTTTTGGCCGAGATTATTGTTAAAATATCTGAGAAAAGATTTTGATTATACAAAAATTCAAAATGTTGATCAGGTGATGGGAGCGTATTTTTTGACCAGTAAAAATATTTGGAATAGTTTTGGCGGTTTTGATAAAAATTTTTATATTTGGTACGAGGAGGTTGATTTTTGCAAAAGGTTGCATGATCAAGGTTTAGAAATTGTATATTATTCAGATGCTAGCATTATTCATCATGGGGGAGCTAGTTTTAAACAGTTAAGAGCTCTGCCAGAGCAGAAGATGCTTAATAAAAGTTTATTGTATTATGCAAAGAAACATTTTTCCAATTTGGAATATTTGCTTTTAAATTTATTTATTCCCATAAATTTGATTTTTACTTTTTTGGTATCTATTTTGGATAAATTTAATATAAATCCTAAAAAATAATATGAATTTGAGTTTTAAAAAAGATTTTTGGTTATTTATTTTTACTGGTATTGTCTTACTAGAAATATTTTCTTTTATTTCTTTTTTATATCCAATATTTAATTATATAATTTTTACTTTAATAATACTTTTAGTGTTATTTGCAAGTTTGAAAGATATTAGCTTTGGTTTAATGATTTCTTTTTTAGAACTTCTAATTGGTTCCCAAGGGTATCTTTTTAGTTTTGCCTGTAGTGGATTTTCTATATCGCTTCGTATTGGGATATGGCTCGTAGTAATGTCAGTATTTTGTTTAAAATTTTTACAACAGCCTAAATTGTTTATTAATAAAATAAAAGTTTTCCGGGAATTTAAATATGTTTATGGTTTTATTTTTTTGATCGTGATTTTTGGTATTGCTCAAGGATTTTTGCACAACAATGATACGGCGAATATATTTTTTGATGTTAATAATTGGTTTTATTTTTTATTAATTCTGCCGTGGTTATTTTTTAAGTCAGAATATATAAATAACCTATGGAATATTTTTACCGTAGCAATCGGATGGATTTTTGTCAAAACCTTATTTTTTTTATATGTGTTTTCTCACCAGTTTGAATTGCTAAGTAATTTATTATATACCTGGACTAGAGACTATCGTATCGGTGAAATAACATTTGTAGGTGGAAATTTTTGGCGGATTTTTATGCAAAATCAGAATATGGCTTTGATGCTTTGTTTGGGCTTGGTAGTTTGGCTCTGGAATAAAAATAAAAACATAAAGCAAAGCATCAGAGAAAATAAGATTATTTGGTTGCTTTTATTTGCCAGTAGTGTAATTTTATTATTGAGTTATTCAAGATCTTTTTGGTTAGGCGGTTTACTGGCCCTGATATCATATATATTTTATTTGATTGTTGCTAAGAAATTTTCATTCAAATTATTTTTTAAAAATACATTTTTATTAATTGGCGTAGGATTATCCTCTGTATTATTTATTTATGCGGTATTTAATTTTCCCCTGCCCTATATAGAACCTCATATGGGGAATATTATAGCAGATAGAATTAAAAATATGTCGGCAGAACCGGCTGGTGGGTCAAGATTGGCTTTGTTAGCGCCACTGGCAGATAAAATTAAAGGCAATTGGTTGTTTGGGGCTGGTTTTGGTTCAACGGTAACTTATTTTAGCAATGATCCAAGAATAGTCAGCAGAACAGCAGGAGGTAGTGGTGAAGTAACTACTTATGCCTTTGAATGGGGTTATCTTGACCTTTGGCTTAAGCTAGGATTATTTGGTTTGATAGTTTACTTTTATTTATTTTATAAAATATTTTTGGTAGCAATGAGAAGTAGAAATATTTTTTTTATTGCCAGTATGTTCGCTTTATCAGCAATCCTTTTCACTCATATAACCACTCCATATTTAAATCATCCCTTAGGGATTGGAATAATTTTAGTATTAACCTATTTATTCAGTCAGTATGAAACAGCCTAAAATATCAGTAATTATAGCAACATGGAATGGTCAATCATACATTGAACATTGTTTGGATTCAGTATTTGCGCAAAGTGTACCGGAAAATTTTAAAGATAATACAAAAGAATCTTATCCTTTTTTTGAGGTTTTGGTTATTGATAATGGTTCAGATGACAATACTTTAAAAATAATCAAAGAAAAGTATGAAGATAAGGTAAATATAGTTAAGAATAAAACAAATCAGGGTTTTGCCAGGGGATATAATCAAGGCATGCATTGGACGAGTGGTCGCTATTTATTGATTTTAAATCAAGATGTTGTTCTGGATAAAAATTATTTGAAGGAAACCGCCTCATTTTTAGATGCTTATCCAAAAGTAGCGGCTGTAAATGGCAAAGTATATCAATGGAATTTTGCCAATAAAATTAAAACTGATATTTTTGATTCTTTGGGTATTGATATTAATAAAAATTTTCAATTTACCAACATTGAAGAAAACAAGAAAGATGAAGGACAAGAATCAGAGATCAGGTCAATTTTTGGATTTACCGCTTCGGTGGCATTGATCAGAAGAGCAGCACTACTGGATGTTGAATATAATAAAGAATTTTTTGATGAAGATTTTTTTTCCTACAAGGAAGATATTGATCTATCTTACCGTTTTAGATGGAGAAATTGGGATAATGTTTATTTACCAACAGCAGTTGCTTACCATAAACGTTCTATCAAAGAAGGTGATGATGCCAGAGCTAATATAGCTGTAGCAAAAAATTATAAACAAAAGCCAAAATTTATTAATTACCTTTCTTATCGAAATCATTTGTATTTAATGCACAAAAATATTGGAATTAACTTTTTTATAAATAATTTATTCTATATTATTTGGTATGAATTAAAAAAAATTATTTATTTATTATTTACCCATCCAAAAACACTGACCGCTTGGCTTGAGTTTATAAGGAATAGAAGTAAATTAAGAGAAAAGAGAAAATATATTAAAAATAATAGAAAAATAAATCCTAAAGGAATAAATTTATGGATAAAATAAAGTTATCAATAATTATTTTAAATTACAAGTCTGCTGGTTTAGTCAAACAATGTTTGAAAGGTCTTGGCAATTTATCATTAGATTTTTCTTATGAAATTATTGTGGTTGATAACAATTCACATGATAATCTTGAAGAGATGATAATAAAAAATTATCCCAATGTTAAATTTATTCGAGCAAAGAAGAATAGAGGTTTTGCCAGCGGAAATAATTTTGGTTTGCGAAAAGCGGTTGGTGATTATTTGTTGATTTTAAATCCTGATATTGCAGTTTTGGAAGGTTCTTTGCAAAAAATGTTAGCTTTTTTAAAGCATAATGAAAAAATCGGCATGGTAGTTCCGCAATTACTTAATCCAGATAGAACTATTCAAAATTCAGTTATGAGGTTTCCTCGATTTATTATTCCTGTTTATCGTCGGACATTTTTGGGAAAGTTTACCAAACCGAAAAAAATGCTCAAATGGTATTTGATGAAGGATTGGGATCATAACTCAAATCGAGTGATAGAATGGGCGCTAGGGGCTTGTATGATGGTTAAAAGGGAGGCTTTAGAAGATGTTGGATATTTAGATGAAAGGTATTTTTTATATGTAGAAGATACGGACTGGTGTAGAAGGTTTTGGGAAAAAGATTGGCAAATTAATTATGTGGCTTCGGCGCGCATGATTCATTATCATATGCGAGAATCAGCTGAAAATTTTTTTACCAAACTAAATATAATTCATATTTTATCTTGGTTGAAATATTTTTGGAAGTTTAAAAATAGAAAGAAAATAAAATTGACTAATATTAGCTAAAAATTGACAAAATAAGAGCACGATGCTAATATACGAATACATACAAATAATACTAATACATAAATCCGAAATTCTAAGCACTAGTATTCGTATAATTCGTATTAATTAGTATATTAGTATCGATCAAAATGTTTATAAAAAAAATAGGAATTGATTTGGGAACAACATATTCATTGGTACACATTCCTAAGAGAGGTATTGTTATTAATGAACCGTCTGTTGTGGCTATATCAAAAATCGATAAAAAAGTTTTGGCAGTCGGATTGGAGGCTAAAGATATGCTTGGTCGGACTCCTGATACTATTGTAGCTTCGAGACCATTGAAAGATGGGGTAATTGCTGATTATAAAACTACTGAAGCCATGCTTAGGTATTTTATCAATAAAGCGGTTGGAGGAGTAAAATTTTTTAGGCCAGAAGTAATGGTTTCAGTTCCAGCTGGTATTACTTCTACTGAAAGAAGAGCAGTTATTGATGCTACTTTGGCTGCTGGCGCAAAAGCTGCTTATATTATTAAAGAGCCAATTGCAGCTGCGATTGGCGCTAATATTCCAATTGGATCAGCCTCTGGGCATATGATTGTTGATATTGGTGGTGGGACGGCTGAAGTCGCTGTTATTTCGCTTGGTGGCATTGTTTCATCTACATCTATCAGGGTTGGTGGCAATAAATTGGATGCCGCGATACAAGATTATGTACGTCGGAAATACAATTTAGCGATTGGCGAACAAACTGCTGAAGAAGCAAAAAAAGAAATTGGCAGCGCTTTATTTTTTGAACCAAAAGATAATTTAAGTATGGAAGTTCGTGGTAGAGATATGGTAACAGGATTACCTAGAACCATTACTTTGAATTCAGAGGATATTACAGAAGCAATACAAGATGAACTTGAAGCAATTATCAATGCAGTAAAATATGTCTTGCAAAGAACTCCGCCTGAATTATCAGCTGATATTATAGACAAGGGAATTGTTTTTACTGGTGGTACCTCTGGATTGAGAAAATTGGACATACTTATTTCACAAGCTACTGGCGTACCCGCTTATGTAGCCGATGAAACTATGCTTTGCGTAGTTAGAGGAACAGGAATTGCTTTGGAGAATTTGGAATCATATAAGCGATCTATCTTGGCGACAAAATAATAAAGTATTAAGTATAAAGAAGTTAGTATTAAGCAAATATATCAATTTATTCAAAATTAATATACTTTATACCTTATACTTTATACCTTATACTTTTATGATAATTGGAATTGACGCTTCTAGGGCAAATAGACAGAAAAAAACAGGAACCGAATGGTATGCGTATCATATTATTCAAGAATTAAAAAAAATTGATTCAAATAATCAATATATTTTGTATTCCAATGAAAAATTAAGTCAGGATTTAGCTAAGTGTCCTGAAAATTGGCAGGTAAAAATATTATCATGGCCATTTAAATATATTTGGACTCATTTTAGATTGTCTTGGGAAATGCTGGTTAATCCGCCAGATATTTTATTTGTGCCAGCTCACTCTGTGCCTTTGATTCATCGCGGAAGGACAATAGTAACTATTCATGATTTGGGTTTTTTACATAATTCAGAAATTTATCATCCTTTAGCTAGAATTTATCATCAGTTTAGCGCTTGGTGGTCAGTCAGGAAGGCTAAAAAAATAATTACTATTTCTGAATATAGTAAAAAAGATATTATCAAAATTTATGATATTCCCGAAACAAAAATAGTTAGTATTCCGCTTGGGATAAATAAAAAAAATTTTTACCCCATTGATGATAGAAATCAAATTGATAAAGTTAAGAAAAAATTTAATATTACTAAAAAATATTTTTTTTATATTGGCAGGCTAGAAAAGAAAAAAAATATTCCTTTTTTATTAAAAACTTGGTTGGAATTTGAAAGAAAATTTATTGATTATGAATTAGTGTTAGCCGGACACAAAAGTTTTGGTAGTGATGAAATTGATATTTTAATAGATCGGGCAAATAACGTAAAAATTTTAGGCTATGTTGATGTGGAATATATCCCAGGTTTAATGAGTGGAGCTGAAGCTTTTATTTTTCCTTCATTGTTTGAAGGTTTTGGCCTGCCACTACTAGAAGCTATGGCTTGCGGTTGTCCGGTAATTAGTTCAAATTCTACTTCCTTGCCAGAGGTAGGGAGTGATGCTGCTTTATATTTTAATCCTGATGATCCAGGTGGTTTACTTGAATTAATGGAGAATGTTATTACTGATAAAGAATTAAAACAAATGCTAGTAGCTAAGGGACTCGCTAGAGCAAGTAAATATAGTTGGCAACAAACAGCTTATCAAATAAGAAAAACTTTAGTTGAATAAATTAGTTTTCTAATATAGGTCTAATTTAAGGAATCTTAGAAGTTTGACCTGTGTTTGAATTACCAAAATTATTTAATATTTTATTCTACTTTCTGTAACCAGAAAGTAGCAACCTGCCCGCCATCGCAAGCATAAGCTTGTTCAGGCGTTGCGGGCGGGAGAATTTTGGGGAGGCTGACCTGCCCGCCATAGCCTTGGGCATTAGGCACTGGCAGGCGGGAACTCGCTGAAGTTTTTATTATTTTTTGTTCGTTTTGCCACAGGCTCAAACAGTCAGCCTCCCCAAACCCCTATTGAAACAGTTTAAATAGATATAAATAAAAGATAAATAATAAAATTATTCTTTCTAAGGGAGAAATTATATATTTGTATAGGCGTTTTATTTACTTGAATTATAGACCTGTTTCGTGTTATTCTTTATTAAGAATCTATCTAATATCTCGACACAAGAATAATTTTTAACAACATTGCTTTCCGGTCATAATTTCAGAATTTTAGCTGCAAATTCCTAAAATTTCGTCAATATACATTAGTATCTTTTCTTAATTTTTGAAATTTTCGCTCAAAATTCTGAAATTCTGTCTCGAAACGAGATTTTAGATAGACCCTAAGATTTATGAATATAATAAAATTTAAATGGCCTGTTATTGGTCATAAAAATATACAAAAATATCTACAAGAATCCATCAAAAGAAATAAGCTAGTTCATGCTTATTTGTTTGTAGGTCCAAATGGAGTAGGCAAGACAGCTATGGCTAATTATTTTGTTCAATCAGTTTTGTGCATGTCAGATAAAGATAGCAGTAATTTTGAAACTAGTGTTATACCCTGTGGTGAGTGTGAACATTGCAGTCAATTTAATAAAAATATTCATCCGGATGTATTTATAGTTGACAAAGAAGAAGAAAATAAAGATATAACAATAAATCAGATTAGAGAGTTGATTGAAAAATTATCTTTGAAAGCTTTAGTTTCTTCTTATAAAATAGCGCTACTGAAAGAAGTAAATTATTTAAATGAAGAGGCCGCTAACGCTTTATTGAAAGTTTTGGAAGAACCAAGCGGTAAAACAATTTTGGTCTTAACGGCTGATAATTTGGAAGGTCTCCCCGAAACTGTTATTTCAAGGTGTCAATTGATAAGATTTTATCCAGTGGCAAGTGAAGAAATTGAAAAATATATAAATGAGAACTCAAAATTGTCAAAACAAGAATCAATTAGTATCGCCAGATTTGCTGGCGGCATGCCAGGTGTCATGCATCTTTGGCTTGATAACAAAGCAATCCGAGAAGAGTATTTGGATAATATTAAAATAAAAGTTCAGAAACTCAAAGATCCATTATATAAAAATTTGAATACTGCAAAAGATATTTTTGTTAAAGCAAAATTATTCAACGAGAAAATAAAGATAATTGACAAAGAAATTGATGATTGGATTAGTATATTTCGTGATTTATTGATGATTAAGCTTGACAACCATAAACAAATTATTTTTAATAATTTAAGTTCAGAGTTTAGAATAATTGCTCATCATTATGATGTTAAAAATTTACAGAGTATTTTGACTTGGCTGCTTAAGTCTAAATTGAGCTTGAAGAATAATCCCAATCCGCAATTATTATTGGAAAATTTTTATATAAAAGTAAATTCTTAAAATAGTCCTATGAAAAAAAACAAATTTTTATTAATTTCATTATTATTAATTCCATTTGTTTTATCAGCCTGTTCTTTGTCTGTTAAAACAAAACCTTCATCACCAAATAGTGGTGTTTATAAATCGACAGATAGTGGAATAATTTGGGAATTAAAATCATCAGTACTGCGTATTGGCGCAGAACCAGTAACAATTGCCAATCATAGTATTAATTTTTTGGAAATGGATCCAATTGATATTAATACGATTTATGCTGGTACTCGGGAAAAAGGACTTTATGTTTCGTATGATTCAGCAAATAGTTGGCGGCATTTATTATCAGAAAAAAGTCAGATTGTAGATGTTGTTATTGATCCAGTTTCGTCTTGTAATATTTATGCTGTAACCGCAAAAACAGTTTACAAAACAGTTGATTGTGGAAGGAAGTGGCGGGCAGTTTTTTACGAAAAAAGGAAAAATGCCAGTATTATAGACATATCAATAGATAATTATGATTCTTCCAGATTATATTTGAGTTATAAAACTGGATCAAACGGGGAAATTTTTACGTCTTCAGATTACGGTGAAAGTTGGCAGGTAATAAAATCTGATTTTAAATCAGGAATGAAGGGTTTATATATTAATCCAAAAGATACCAGGATTATGTATGCTGCTACTGAAAAAAGATTATTTAGAACATCAGATCGGGGTATAACATGGGAAGATTTAACCAAAATTTTCAAAGAAGCTGGTATGAAAAATGGTCAGATAGTATCTGATATGGTTTTTTTACCACAATATGATGATGGTATAATCAGTGTTTCAAAATACGGCTTATTATTGAGTGAGGACAGTGGGCAGAATTGGCAATCGTATATTCTTTTGCAGCAGCCTAATTCTGTACAGATACTGTCATTTGTAGTTAATCTTGAGAATACTGACGAAATGTATTATGGAACTGCTAAGGGAATTTATCGAACAGTAGATGGTGGAGAAAATTGGATTACTTTGAAGCCGCCAACTACAAAAAATATCAAAGCATTATTGATGGATCCGGAAAAAACTAATTCTATTTATATCGGTGCTTGGGCGCCGCCAGAAAAATAATTATTAAATAATATATTTATGGATATTGAAATTTTTGATCCTGAATTTACCAAAGGGATTGAACATTTAAAAAAAGATTTACAGAGCTTGCGCAGCGGCAGAGCCACGCCGGTTTTGGTAGAAAATATTCAGGTTGAGAGTTATGGTGTGAAAACACCAATAATACAGTTGTCAAATATTCACGCTCCTGAACCTAGGTTATTGGTAATTGAACCTTGGGATAAGAATCTTATCAAGGAAATTGAAAAAGCTATTTCAGATTCTGGTATTAATTTATCGCCTAGTAATGATGGCAATGTAATAAGAATACAAATACCGCCGATGACAGAAGAAAGCAGAAAAGAAATTGCTAAAATTTTACATCAAAAACTTGAAGAAGCAAGAATTGTAGTCAGGCATGTTAGGGAAGAAATGATGAAAGAGCTGAAAAGTGAAAAAGAGTCAGGTGAAATAAGCGAAGATGATTATTTCAATTTACAGAAAAAGGTTCAAGAAAAAGTTGATCATTATAATAATGTTATTAAGGAATTAGGTGATAAAAAAGAAGAAGAGATAATGACAGTCTGAATTAGTTTATAGGTTTTAGTTAGTAGGTTTTAAGTTATAGAAAATTTAAAAATTTTTCACCATGTCATTCCCGCGAAAGCGGGAATCTAGAAAAAATTAAAAATTAAAAATTTATATATTATGTTTTTAACCGTTGTTATATTTATAGTTATTTTATCGATTTTAGTTTTTGTGCATGAGCTAGGACATTTTTTTACTGCTAAGAAATTTGGTATGGGAGTAGAAGAATTTGGATTTGGTTTTCCGCCAAGAGTTTTAAAAATGTTTAGTAAAAATGGAACAGATTATACTTTGAATTGGATACCACTTGGCGGTTTTGTAAAAATAAAAGGGGAGTCTGGAGAAAATGCGGAAGATGAAGATAGTTTTGCGCATAAAAAAATATGGAAAAGATTTATCGTATTAGTAGCCGGAGTTTCTATGAATATGATATTAGCTTGGGTGCTGTTGTCATTTGGTTTTGGTATTGGAACGCCGCATGTTATTGATGAAGCTGAAGCTGTTAATTATCCCGATTCTAAAATTGAAGTTTTATCAGTGATTGAAAATTCGCCAGCTGCTGGCGCTGGTATTGCTATTGGTGATCAAATTATTGGTGTTGATGGAATAGGAGTTTTTAGTATAGATGAATTTCAGAAATATATTTTGGAAAATTCAGATAGGGAAATTACAGTAGAAGTAAAAAGAAGTGATGAATATTTAGAATATAAGCTTAAACCGATTTTTGAACCTGAGATTGACAGACCAGCAATTGGCGTTGGTTTGGTTAGGACTGCTGTTATATCATATCCTTGGTATGAATCTATTTGGCAAGGAGCTAAGGCCACAGTATTTACTACAGCCAGAATATTTTCAGCTTTTGGGGGAATGATTAAAAATTTATTTACTTCCGGAAGTCTAGGGGCAGATGTGGCTGGGCCAGTAGGAATTGCAGTAATGACCGGACAAGTAGTAAATTTGGGATTTATCTATGTTTTGCAATTTGCCGCATTATTATCTATAAATTTAGCTATTATAAATATTCTTCCTTTTCCAGCACTTGATGGCGGAAGGGTTTTATTTTTGATAATAGAAAAAATTATTAGACGTCCAGTTAATCAAAAATTAGAAGCCATAGTCCATAATACTGGATTTATGTTGTTGATGTTATTGATTTTGGTAGTAACTTTTAGAGATATTGGTAAATTTAGTGAGAATATTTTGAATGTTTTCAAAAAAATTATTCCTTAATTCTATTGTTATCCCGCCCGCCTGACCAATAGGCAGGGAAGCAACGACCCGCCTGCCATAGACTGAAGCCGTCAGGCAATGGCGGGCAGGAGCAAAGCGGAGGGCCATCCGGAATCTAATCAATTATGAATAAAAATACTTATAAAAAAATTTGGTGCACTGTCGCTGATATCCCCGAAAATACCGTCTATATGATGAGTATTCCTATTCGGGGATTTTTTGATATTTGGCCAAAAATGGGCTTAGCGAAAGGGCAAAAGGAATACTTTACTTGGTTTAAAGGTGATATCTCATGGATGTGTTATCCTCGTCAGGAATTTGAGATTCAATCCGAATTTTTGGCAAATAAGATAATAAAAAATCCTGATTGGGCACTTAAAATTATTGATAAAGTTGAATTCCATTCCAAAGAATTTTTTAAAAAGTCTAAACAAATTAGTAAATATAATCTAAAACGATTATCTGACAGGGAATTAATAAAAGTATTTTATTTGCCATTTAAGCATCATCAATTTTCTCATGTTATGGGAGCTTCAGTGGGCTGGCAAGCTGATGCCGAAAAAGAAAGAGTCACTAAATTTATCATGAGAGAAATAGATAAACAAATAAAATCAAATAAATTGAATTTAATTACCTCAGTTGTTTTTAGTATTTTATCAACTTATCCTAAAAGTAGCTTTCTTGAACAAGAGGAAATTGATTTTTTAGGGGTGGCTAAAAAAATTAAACAGAAACATAAACTTAAAACTATATTTATTTATAGTGATTTGGAATATCTAGCCAAAGAGTTAAAAAATATTGATAAGGGTATTTATAAAATTATTTTAAAGCATTATCAAAAATATAATTGGTATCCGTATCAATATCGGGGTCAACCTTATAATTTGGAATATTATTTGAGTAGGTGGCAGGCTTTTATCAAAGAGGGTAAATCGCCACAATTACTAATAAATAAAATTATTAATAATAAAAAAAGTATTGTTAAAAAACAAGCTGAATTAAAAAAGAAATTAAAATTAAGTAAATATCAATCAAGTTTTGTAAAATTGTCTCAGCAAATGATGTATATCAAAGAGCTTCGGAAAATGGCACTTTATCATGGTATGTATCACTATGAACTAGTTTTTGTGGAAGTGGGTCGGAGATTGGGTTTATCTTTGGATCAGGTTAGGGCTATGAATTATTGGGAGATTGAGGATGCTCTTTTGCAAGACAAGTTTAATGCGAATGAATTAAATAGTCGACAAAAAGAGTGTGTGGCTTATTATGATGGAAAAAAATATGTAGTTTTGACAGGAGGTAAATATAAAAAGTTTATCAAAAATATCAAATTTGAAAAAATAAAAATAACTAAAGTTAATGAACTGTATGGTACTTGCGCTAGTCCAGGCAAGGTGAAGGGTATTGTGAAAATAGTTAATTTACCTTTAGATATGAAAAAAATGAAAACAGGAGATATATTAGTAGCTCATAATACTAATCCGAATTTAGTGCCAGCTATGAAGAAAGCTGGGGCGATGTTATCAGAAGCTGGAGGACTTACATGTCATACAGCTATTGTCGCGCGGGAGTTAAAAATTCCTTGTATTGTCGGTGTCCCACAGGTGGATAAGGTTCTAAAAGATGGAGATATGGTGGAGGTGGATGCAACTAATGGTGTTATTAAAAAAATTAAATAAAAAAATATGACAAAATTAAAATATTACAATGATAAAGATCCATGGATGCTGGCTGAAGATATTCCAGATATGGATTTTTTCTTTTCTGATATTTGGATAACCTGTTTTGTTAATGAATTTAAATACCCGTCAGGCAGGGCTTATAAAAAAGTTCTAGGAATATACAAGGGTTTTCATTTGTGGTTTTATTTTGGTGAAAAAGATTCCAAAGAATTTGGTGATCATTTGGTAAATAAATTTTTGAAAAATCCGGAATTTACCAAAAAAATTAATTCCCAGATTATTGTTGAAGCGGATAAATTAAGAAATTTTTCAGAAAAATTGCCAGAGGAAAATTTAGCAAAACTGTCAAATAAGAAATTATGGGAAATTTACAATAAGCATGATGAAATTCACACTCATTATTATCAATGGTGTTGGATTCCAGTAGCGGTAGATATGTTTCACAATAATCTTACCGAAAAGTTAAAACAGTATCTAAGAAGCATTGATGTGCCAGAAAATAAAATAAATGAATATTTAGTAACCCTAACCCAACCAACTAAGAAATCATTAATTCAGATTGAGCAAGAAGAGTTTTTACAAATTGCTATTGAAATCAGTAAAATTCCTGAACAAAGAAAATTATTTAGTGATTATTTCAAGTTATTAAAAAAACAAGCAATGCTGAAGTTAGAATTAAATATCCATACACCTGAATATGAAGAGTTTTTGGAGAATAAAATGACAGATTTGGCAAGTAGGATAGATAGAAATATTTTAAAAAAGATAGAAAAACATTATCAGAAATATTTTTATGTTAAATTTATGTGATTGATAAAAGAGATTCAGCAATTTTAGACATAAATATAGCTGAGCAAAAGAAAATGTTGGTGCAAAAAGGAGTGGCCGGGGATATAAAATGGGTGAATATAGCTAAAAGCAAGGTAGAATCACAAAAATTAACTGGCAAGCAGATAATAGAACTAGCAGGAATCTGTCAAAATATAGAAAAACACTATAAATTTCCATGTGATATTGAATGGGCGTTTTATAAGAATAAGTTTTATATCACACAATCGAGGCCAATAACTACATTATAGACAGGATAAATAGAGGCTACTAGCCTCTATTTAAGTTTGTTGTCAATATTGAAAATGATAGCTAATTATGTTAAAATTTAATTAATCATTTTGAATATCAGATAGCTGAACAAGATTGTTATTCAAAGGTGTCTGATTACATTCATGATGACAGAGCAATGCTCTGTCACTACAAAATATTTAAATTATTATTAATAAAGATTCTGATCCCGCGGACGCGGGAGAGGACCATAGTATAAATGAAATTACCGAAATAATCAGAGGACAACATTAAATTAACTTCATGAAACAATCGCAATTATTTACCCATACTTTAAAAGAATCACCTAGAGATGAGGTGAGTTTAAATGCTCAGCTTTTAATTAAGGCTGGATATATTTACAAAGAAATGGCGGGGGTTTATTCATTTTTGCCATTAGGTTTAAAAGTACTTAATAAAATTGAGAAGATTATTAGAGAGGAAATGGATGATATTGGTGGTATAGAAATGAGAACTTCTGTTTTTCAAAATCAGGAAGTTTGGCAAAAATCAAATAGATGGGATGATAGTGTTGTTGATAATTGGTTTAAGACTAAATTGAAAAATGGTACAGAAGTTGGTTTGTCTTTTACTAATGAAGAAGCTTACGCTAATATTTTGAAACAATATATTAATTCTTATAAAGATTTACCGGCCTATCCTTATGATTTTAAAACTATTTTTAGAAATGAAGCCCGAAGTAAATCAGGAATTTTTAGAGGTCGTGAATTTTATTGGAAAGCTCTTTATTCTTTTTCTAAAGATGAAGAGGAGCATTATGAATTTTATGATAAAGCCAAGGAAGCTTATCGAAAAATTTTTCAAAGAGTTGGTGTTGGTGATTTAACTTATTTAACTTTTGCTTCAGGTGGTTCTTTTTCTAAATTCTCTCATGAATTCCAAACTTTAACTAAAGCTGGCGAGGATACAATTTATATTGATGAAAAAAAAGGTATAGCTGTGAATAAAGAAGTTTATACCGACGAAGTTCTTAAGAGTTTAAAATTAGATAAAAATAATTTAGTTGAGAGAAAAGCTGTAGAAGTTGGTAATATTTTTTCTTTAGGAACTAAATTTTCAGCTCCCTTTAATTTGAAATATGTAAAACCAGATGGCAAGGAAGATTTGGTTGTTATGGGTTCTTATGGCATTGGTTTGGGTCGATTAATGGGAACTATTGTTGAAGTTTTAGCAGATGATCAGGGAATTATATGGCCAAAATCAGTAGCTCCTTTTCAAGTTCATTTAATAGATTTACGTACTAAGCGCGATGATAAAATTTATCAAATTTTACAAAAGCAAGGATTTGAAGTACTATACGATGACCGTAAGATAAGTGCGGGAATTAAACTAAAAGATGCTGATTTAATGGG
Organism: bacterium; assembly: GCA_030666865.1. Lineage (GTDB taxonomy): Bacteria > Patescibacteriota > Patescibacteriia > S139-126 > S139-126 > DAOUWZ01. The sequence continues at coordinate 23,827 of DAOUWZ010000013.1, forward strand.
TATGCCTTATCGTTTGGTTCAAAGTGATAAGTTGGGTGATAAGCTAGAATTGAAAAGAAGGGGTTCAAAAGAAATTAATTTATATTCAGAGAAAGAAATAATAAAAGTTTTACAAGAATAATTTAATTGATTTGATTCTGTAAATTAAATGCGCTTAATTTTTAATATTTGATAATAAAAAATGATTGGCGATAAAGTTTTTTCGAAATTTTCAAAAGAGATGGGAATAGACTTGGGAACGTCTAATACTTTGGTGTATGTAAAAGATAAAGGAATTGTGATAAATGAGCCATCAGTCGTGGCTGTAAATACCAGAACAGATCAAATATTGACTGTGGGTAATGATGCCAAGTCAATGGTAGGAAAAACACCGTCACATATTGAGGCTATCAGACCTTTGGTAGAAGGAGTTGTTTCTGATTTTGAAGTGACTGAAAAAATGCTTAAATATTTTATAGATAAGGTGCATCAAGAGAGTTTTTCATTATTAGCCAGGCCGGTAGTAGTGATTGGTATTCCATTAGAAATTACAGAGGTAGAAAGAAAAGCTGTTGAAGATGCGGCGCTTTCAGCCGGAGCTAGCAAGGTATATTTGGTTGAAGAACCGATGGCCGCGGCGATTGGGGCTAGGTTGCCTGTCCAAGAATCTTTAGCCAGTATGGTAGTTGATATTGGCGGAGGCACAACCAATATAGCAGTAATATCATTATCGGGGATTGTTACTTGGAAATCAATGAGACTTGCTGGTGATGAATTGAATCGATCAATTATAAATTATGTCAGAGAAAATTTTAATCTGTTATTGGGTGAAAAAACCGCGGAAGATATAAAAATAAAAATCGGCTCAGCCATGCCTTTGGAGGAACATACTGATATCAAGGTTCGTGGTCGGGATTTAATATCTGGATTACCAAAAGAAATTACTATTACTGATATGCAAATCAGGGAAGCGCTGACTAGATCTGTCCGGGCGATGGTAGAGAATATAAAAACAGTTATAGAAAATACTCCGCCTGAGTTGGTAGCGGATATATATGAACGCGGCATCATGTTAACTGGCGGTGGGGCTTTATTGAAAGGACTTGATAAGGTAATAGCACGTGAAACTCAAGTGCCAGTAATAATTGCTGATGATCCTTTGACTTGCGTAGCCAGAGGAACTGGGATTATTTTGGAAGATCAGGAATTGATGCAAGATGTTTTGATAAATGATACTCAGGGTCAAAATATAAATTCATAAATTTTATGAATAAATCAAAAAAATCTACTCTATTTTATGTAGTAATTCTGTTTATAGTTATTATAATCATTACTTTTAGTTTTAAAGATTTTCTGGGATCGTATATAAAGGTTTCTTTTGGTTTTGTTACTAAACCGTTCTTTAGTTTCTCGCAAAGTATAAATGATAAAACAGTAAAAAAAAGTGAACTTAAAGCAGAGAATAAAGAATTAAGAAAAAGATTGGGAAATATAATAGTTGATTACTCCAAATTCAAATCCTTGGAACTTGAAAATGTAAATTTAAAAGAAGAATTGGAATATTTAAATAATATTAATTATAAATATGAACTAGCTGACATAATTTCAAGCAGCAGCTTGCCAGATCTAAATATGCTAGTCATCAATAAAGGGTCTAGCCATGGATTAAAAAAAGGTATGCCGGTTATATATGGAAACGGCATATTTATTGGAAAAATTTTTTCAGTAGATAAATTTACCAGTCAATTATTTTTGGTTGATAATAATAATTCGGTAATATCAGCTGTAATTCAAAATGAGCAACAAACCCCGGGAATTGTACAAGGTAAACTAAATTTATCAATTGCAATGGATTTCATCCCTCAGGATCAGAATATTGAGACCGATCAAATAGTTATAACTTCAGGACGGGAAAAATATATACCGCACGGATTAGTTATTGGGCAAATAACATCAGTAAGGCAGCAGGATGATGATTTTTTTCAATCAGCTATAATTTCATCACCAGTCAGATTGTCATCCATAAATAAAGTAGTTGTTTTAATTGAAGAATTTTTGCCAGAATGAAAAGTAAAATATTATTAATTACTATTTTGATTTTGTTGTTATTTGTTGTCCAGTTAGGGGTATTGACCAATTGGCAGTCATTGTCATTGGTTAATTTTATTTTAGCTTATTTGATATTTTATTCTAGTGAGAATTATAATAGAAATATTTGGTGGTTTGTTTTATTGGCAGGTCTTTTATTTGATTTTTTTTCACCTTTATATTTCGGTGTGTTCACATTTCTTTTTTTATTGATTATTTGGATTATCTTTTTTTTAGGTAAATCATTTTTTACCAATAGATCCCTGTATACTTTGTTGATTCTTAATCTGATAGGTAGTTTCATTTTTAAATTTTTTACTATTTTGGCCAGTTATTTGAATAATTTTTTGGCATTTTCTTTTTGGCACATTGATTTATATCGTTTAGCTATTGCTATAGTTTTTGAAAGCGTCTTTATTACTTTCTTGTATTTTATTTATCATAATTTTTATAAGAAATATCAATGAATGATCCTTTTGTTATAAAAGAAGACAATAAAAAAATCAAAGATAAAAAATTGGATAATACTTATTCAAAATTTTATGTTGGTGAGAGCGAATTGAGCGTCAATGCTAGAGACGGTATTCGAAGAATGTTTGATAGCAAAAAAGTAAATTATTTGCTTTGGTTTTTCTTTTTTATAATAATATTATTTGTTTCCAGGTTGACATATTTACAAATTTTGAATGGTGATTATTATTTATCATTAGCAGAGGGGAATAGAGTACGTATTAAGCCAATAAAAGCTGTTCGCGGAATTATCTATGACTCTAAAAATAATATTTTAGTAAGGAATGAGCCTAGTTTTCTATTACAAATTGTTCCAGCAGATTTTTATGCTTCAGATCAAGAAAATATATTGGATAAATCAGCAGAATTTTTAGGGATATCTAAAGATGAGATTGTAAAAAAACTAGAAAGTCAGTCAAAATATTCTTATCAACCGATTCTAATAGAAGATAATATTCCATATCAGCAGGCTTTGGATTTGAAAGTGACGAGTAATCTTTGGGCCGGAGTTGAAGTAGATGTAAGCGCTAAAAGAAAATATGAATATGATAGATATATATCACATGTGCTTGGATATACAGGAAAAATAACAGAGAATGATATGGATTTAGTGACTAGTGGTCAGTATTTACTAAATGATTATTTAGGCAAGTCAGGGATTGAGCAGTTTTATGAGAAGCAACTCAAAGGAATTGATGGTAAAAAACAAATTGAAGTTAACGCTCTTGGTAAAGAACAGAACGTTATCAGTGAGATCCAGCCTGTAAAAGGAGAAAGTTTAGTATTGAATATAGATATTGAATTGCAAAAAGTTTTTTTTGATGCAATTGAGGGGCAATTAAAAAAAATTAGGGCAACCAAAGGAGCTGGGATTATTTTAAATCCAAACAACGGAGCTGTACTTGCTATGGTGAGCATTCCAAGTTTTAATAATAATTATTTTAACAATAAATCAGCCAGCGCTGAATTATTGGAGATATTTCAAAATCAGGATCAACCGCTTTTTTTTAGAGCCTTGCAAGGCGAATATCCATCAGGATCAATTTTTAAGCCCATGGTCGCAGTTGCGGCTTTGAGTGAAAAAATTATTGATGCCAATACTAGCTTTTTAAGCTCAGGAGGTTTACGAATATCCCAATGGTTTTTTCCAGATTGGAAAAGTGGCGGACACGGGGTAACCAATGTTACCAAAGCATTAGCTGAATCTGTTAATACATTTTTTTATTATATTGGCGGCGGTTACCTTGATTTTACTGGTATTGGTATAGCTAAAATTGTTGAGTTTGGAAAAAAATTCGGTTTAACAAAGAAAACACAAATAGATTTTCCTGTCGAGGGGGAAGGATTCCTGCCTTCGAAACAATGGAAACAGGATTATAAAAAGGAAAAATGGTATATTGGTGATACTTATAATGCCAGTATTGGTCAAGGAGATATATTAGTTACACCATTGCAAATGGCGGTGATGTATAGTGCTATAGTAAATGGGGGAGATATTTATGCGCCTCAATTTCTCAAAGCAAAAATATCAGGAAATTCAGAAAATATTAAATATAACAATCCAAAATTATTGGAGGAAAATATAATTGATGATGAATATTTAGAAATTGTAAAAAAAGGATTGGGCCAGGCAGTAACTATTGGGTCAGCTAAATATTTAAGTTTATTACCAGTGAGCAGTGGAGGAAAAACGGGTACAGCGCAGGTGGGTGGTGATAAAATGCCTCATGCTTGGTTTGCTGGGTTTGCTCCTTATGACAAACCGGAAATAGTAATAATCGTATTGATTGAGAATGGAGAAGAAGGTTCAAGATATGCAGTCCCCGTAGCTTATGATGTTTTTAAGTGGTATTTTGCAGATCGAAATAAAAATGTTGAATGATAAGAGTAAATAGGTGATACATAAGTCCGACTTCGGGAGCTCCCTAAGTCGGACTTATGTCGGTCTACCTCCAGATTATATTTGACAAAGTTTATAAGGCCCCAATTTGGGAGGGTGATTTCCCTCGCCTTCAGGCGATAACTTCAGTATAATTAACATATGACTAGTGAATACAGAAAATCATCCCATTCAGTCTTTAATATCAAAATGCACATATCTTGGATCACTAAA
>DAOUWZ010000021.1 GCA_030666865.1 bacterium
CTTGGTTTAGTTGTTTTAATTAGTTCTTTTTTAGTCATAGTAGTCATATTGGTAACCATAAATTAATTATTAACTTATGGTTATATATTATATGACTCAACCAAAGGTGTTTGGGTTAGATTTTAGGTGGCTCAATTCGAGGGTGTTCGGATTGTTCGGAATTTTTGGTATAATAATTATATGGAATTAGCTGTTTTATTTTGGTTTTATAAAGAGCCAGAGATTTGTATAAATCATTTACAACATATTAAAAAAAATAATCCCAATATAAAAATATTTGGGCTGTATGGTGGTGATAAAAAGAAAGCAGAAGAATATAAAATTAAGCTTAAAGGGTATTTAGATAATTTTTTTGTTACTACCCTTCATAATAAATCTCGGGATTGGAAATGGATACACGGAGATTTAATGATATTAGATTGGTATCAAAATTGTGGTAAAAAATTGAAAGAATGGGACAGTGTAGCAGTTATTCAGTGGGATGTATTAATTTTAGGAAATATAAAAAAGCAATTTCCTAAAATTAAGAAAAATGAGATATTTATTTCTGGTACCAGAGTGCTTGATATTAGCATAGAAAAAAAGTGGAATTGGACAAAATTAGGTAACAAGAAAAGAAGAAATTATTTAAATTTTTGTAAGTATATTAAAGATTGTTATGGTTATAGTAATAGATTGTTGTGTAGTTTATTTATTTTAGAAATTTTTCCAAAGTCTTTTTTTGAAAAATGGTTGACAGTAAAAAATAAAGAAATTGGAATGTTGGAATATAAAGTTCCGACTTATGCAAAGATTTTTGGTATTCCATTTTATAAACGTAATTTAGGAGTTTGGTGGTTTAATAAGAAAGCTAGAAGAGGAGAGACAGCTTTAAATGCAAGAGGAGTTGAGATTAAGAAGGAATATATAGAAAAGGAATTAGATAAAAAGAGTGGTTTTAGAATTTTTCATCCTTATTTCAAGAAGTGGTGATTGTTTTACTTAAGTGAGTTGTATTGATATCGTATTTTTTTTAATATAATTACTTTATCAAATAAAAAGTTAATAATATTGATAAATATGGCTAAATCGGGAAGGCTTATACCAACAAAAAAAAACAGTTTTTAGTAATATTAACACCAGTAAGATTGGAACTGGCGGTCATTTTACTGAAGGAAGTTTTGATTCTAAAAAAGGGATGGGATTAAAAGGACAGTTAGGTAAATTGAAAAGAACTGGTAAGCGCACTTCTACAGCTAATATTTCAAAGAAAAATGAAGAACAGATGTACGAGATGGTTAGTAAAAAATTAAAAAATAAGACTGCAACTTCAAAAGTTGGGATTAGTCGGCAGGACAAGAAAAAAATTATGCACGAAGCATATCAATTGACCAAACAAAAGGGCAGTAAATTTTCCAAGGAAGATATGAAAGATTTGAGAAAGGTTGTAGATAAATTGAAGAATATGAGTGATGACAATATTTTATCAAACACAAGGCAAGACAATATTTCCAAAGAGGAAGTTAATTCCACAGTTGATAATAATATTAATAATAATGGTTTGGGTCTAGTTGGTAATTTTTCAAATATTAAAAAATCATCACAGTTGTCAAATTTATCTCGTGGTTCTACCTCTGGTGTTCCTAATGATACTTTAAGTTCAGATGTAAATCAATCTAAACATAATATTTCAGTTAATGATACCGGTCAGGATGATGATATTCCTAATCCGTCAGAGGCGAAAGATTTGCCAATATGAATTTATTATTTGGGTTGTAGTTTATTTTAGAATCGCTGATTTTTAAAAGGACATGAATTGCCAAGTACTGCTAATTAAACTTTTAAATTATTACACTTTTTAGTTTAAGGTGTTTTTATATATAATAAAAATATGTTTAAAGATAATGAACCATTTTCCAGTCTTACTCATTTTATCGGGTTGCTTTTGGCTATTGCGGCTTTGCCAATTCTTATCGTATTTGCTGTTAAACAAAGTACACCTTGGCATGTTGTGACTTACTCTATTTATAGCGCCAGTATGATTTTATTATATTTAGCTAGTGCAGTTTATCATTTATTTTCCAAAACTCATAAAATAAAAAAATATTTACGTCTTATAGATCATGCTATGATTTATATTTTAATAGCTGGAACCAACACCCCAATATGCCTAGTTGCATTGAAAGGAGGGTGGGGATGGAGTATGTTTGGCGTGATTTGGGGGTTAGCGATTTTGGGAGTAATCATAAAATTTTGGCAAATCAAAATACCTGGTTGGCTGTCAGCCCTGTTATATATTTTGATGGGTTGGATTATTATTATCGCTGCTCCGCCTCTTATTAAAGTTTTATCACCTATGGGGTTATGGTGGTTGATAGCTGGCGGAGTATTTTATACTGTTGGCGTGATTTTTTTTGGTTTAGGGAAAATAGTCCCAACCAGGAGCAAATTTGGCATGCATGAAATATTCCACATATTTGTTTTGGCTGGTAGTTTTAGCCATTTTTGGTTAATGTTTAAATATTTGATAAAAATATAGTTTTTCGCTGTAAAATATAAAATTTTTTTCCACAAGCTCATTTGCCAAAGAATATTTTTTATGACATAATATATCAATGAGGAGAATCATATAATTAAACAATAAATAAAAACCCTATGCAAAAATTAATTAGAAAAGGAAGTTTTTCCGGTCTTTTTGTGATTATGCTTATAATAAGTGTAATTCTAGGGGTTGGTACTTATGTATTAGCTTCCTCAACATCTGAATTTAGTCAGGTAATTAACCCGGGAACTTTAACTACTGACATTAGATCTGACTCATCAACTTCTGTTGGTAGTCCAGCAGTTACTATGGGCGCTAAGACTTTTTCTTTTGATTGCCAATCAGGTGGCAGCGCTTCTACTGGTACTTTTGGTACTGCTAGTGAAAGGATTTATGTGGACAATCCAGATGCGGCTGATGGCGGTTGGACCTTAACTTTAGCAGCAGCGGCTACCACTACTACTTGGGGTTCCGGCAGTAATTATTTTGATTTTAATGACGCTGGTGGTTCTGGATGTACTGATACGTCAGGTTCTACTGACCCTGATTCATATGGTGGTCAAATGACAGTTAATCCTGCAACTGGAGCTATTACCACTGATTATTCAGGCAGTGATACTACTGGTATTAGTTTAGGTTCTTCTAGTGCTTATGTTCAAGGTACTACAGATACAATTACATTAGTAACAGCCAGTTCAGCTTCTGCTGATATTTGGCGCGGATATTTTACTGGAATTAGCATGAGTCAAACCATTCCAGCAGAGCAAGCGGCTGATACTTATACTATTGATTTAACTCTTAGCGTAACTGCTTCATAAATTATTTTAACAATAAAATGACTGAAATTAAAAACAGTTTTCGTTTGCAATTGGGAGGATTCTTAATGGGATTATTTATCTTACTCGGTTTTCCTGTTATTGCGCAGGCAATTGAATATGGCGGAATTGGCGGTCGGCCAGCTTATCCTGATCCAGCTAATCCGCGTACTGAATCAATTTTTGTTCATGAAGCGAATACCAGCGAGGTAATAGAAGAAGGAATAAGATTGATAAATAATTCTGCTGAAACAAAAACTTTGATGGTTTATGCGGTAGATTCAACTGTTTCAACTGATGGTGCTTTTGCTTGTGCGCAGGTTAGTGAAGCAAAGAAAGATGTTGGTGCTTGGATTAATTTGGAAAAAAATGAAGTTACGCTTGAGTCGCTCACTAATGAGATAGTTCCTTTCACTATTATTGTGCCAGAGACTGCTGGAGTAGGTGAACATAATGGCTGTATAGTAATTCAAGAAAAAAAAGCGGAGCCAGAGCAACAAGGAATTAGTGGAATACGATTAACCTTTCGAACAGGTCTTAGAGTAGCGATGTTGATCCCTGGTGAGATTATTAGAGAATTAGAGATTGCTAATTTTTCTTATAGCAAGAAAGATAATGGTAATTTTATTCTTAAGCCAGAAATAAAAAATTTGGGCAATGTATCAGTTGATGCTGATGTTTATGTTACCACAAAATATTTTTTTGGTTCCCAGCTTCACAGACATGGTGGGCAATACCCGATTTTGCGTGGAGAGATTTCAACTTGGAATTTTGAATTAGATAAGCCATTTTGGGGTGGATGGTATAAGTCATCTTTAACTGTTAGTTATGATGCTAATCCAGAGGCAGGAGTAGGTATTATAAGTGGCAAAGAGTTAACCAATTTAACTGGATCGACTATTATTTTTTTTAGTCCCCCACAGACGACTGCTTTAGTGATTGAAATAATAGTTTTGGTGTTGATAATTTTTGGAATTTTATTATTGTACTTAAAGAGGAAACGTCAAAATTGGATGAAAAGAGAGTGGGTAGAATACGAGGTCTTAGAAGGTGATAACATCAAATCATTAGGCGAACGATATAATGTTTCTTGGAAATTAATAATTAAAGCCAATAAATTACCAGCTCCTTATACTTTGAGTTCTGGTAATAAGATAAAATTACCACCTAAAAAATAAACGCATTAAGTTTGGGTATCAATTTCTTGAATGGGATATTATATTTCCAAGGGTTGTTGATATTTATCTTAATGCGTTTTATTTGTGAATTCCCATGCCAAACAAAAAAGCAAAAAGATATATTATTGAGGATATTACCAGAGGTAGATATGAGACAATAATTAATTTAAAACCACGACTGAAAAGTAAAATAACAATGACTGTGGTTGGTTTTTTAATTATAATATCAATTTTAACTGGTGTTTTTTGGCGGGACAATCGCTCTCGTGCTCAAATCACGAAATTTTATCCGAGCAACTGTTTGGGTAATTGGATAAATCCATCTCTTGCTGAAGGGGTGCCTGAGTTGTTATTGGGATCTGAATTTAATGATTTTAATGGTATTAAAGCAGCTTTATATGATGGTGGAAATAAACAATTATTTTGTGGTGGTTTTGACGGAGAAATTCCAAAAAATGCTGAACTTAAAAAAACTACTTTAAAAATTATTTGGGCAAAATCCAAAAAAAGGGAAATTATAACCACCCTCCCGACCGATGAAGTAGTAGAACAAGTTGTAGAAACGCCTGGCGATTTGGATAATAAGGTAACTACTTCTACTGATGAAATAGCTAGTTCAACTAAGGATATTATTAAAGATAAGGAGCGAGATATAAGTAAAGAATTAGATAAGGGTTCTGAGTTCAGCGGCTCGGTTTCTACTGAAGAAAATCAAAATGTTACAGAGGATGACTTAGGAGGTGTAGATGCTGAAACAGTTGTAGATCCTGACGAAATAATTATGCCCACTGTAGATGAAGATTTAGAAGAGATATCATTTTGGCAGAAAATATTTCCGCAAGCCAGAGCTCAAGAGAATGAGGAAGAAGAGACTAGCCAAACAGATGACGCTAGTGATGTAAGTGAAGAAGCTGATGAATCAAAAGAGCAGGCTGAAGATTTATCAGAGGAAATATTAGCAGAAACTGACGAACAAACGGAAAAAGATCAAGAAGTTATTTTTTTAGAAGAAGATAATAATACAACTTCAACTGACACTGTATCATCTACAGTAAATGTTGATGGAGAGGTAATATCTAATAATTCAGCTACTTCTAGTGAAACTACCACTACACCAGTAATTTCAACTGACCCGAATTTTATTGATGATGGGTTTGTCAGTAATGAAGAATTTGATTCCGAAGATTTATTTGTTATTAAATATTCTTTAGATGGATATTTTTGGCAGGAGCTAGGCACTGTTACTTGGGAAAATTGGCAAAATGAGTTTGACTTGTCGCTAGATTCTCTTGTTGATTTATCTAATTTGCAAATTTCTATTGAATCGCAATCAGCTGCTGAAGATAATTTGGTAGTACTGCTTGACGGGATGTATATAGAGGTTAGTTATGAGAAATCAGAGCTTGATGAATTAGATTTAATAGATGATATTAATCCAGTCTTATTAACAAATGATAAAAAGATTGATTTTGTCTATACTGATGAAAATACTGATGAAAATTTGATTATCAAAACTAATAATGAAACTTATATTGGTTTGACTAGAACTGAGGTGTATTTCAGTGTTACTAATATTGGCGATGAAAATGAGTTAGTGAATCTTCAAATCCATTTTCCCGAAGATAAAGGGGAAGTGAAAAAAATAGAGAAATGGGAAGAAAATGTCCCTTATGAAATTGATATTCCCGAATATGGACAGGTGGATTATTCTTGTGAAGAAGGTTGGGAAAAGGAAAATATCAATTTAAGATCAGAAGAGGAACAGGCTATGGATTTTAATGAAAACGAAGAAGAACAGTTTGATACAGCTGAATTTAAAAAAGATAAGTATCAGGGATTACAAATTATTGAAGGCGCTGATAAATATCATAAATGCGCGTCTTTAAATGAGATTAAGTATTGTGATAGTTTAAGTAAAGACAATAAAAATTGTATTATTGATAAAGTTCAAATTGGCTCTCATAAAGATAAAAAATATAAGAGAGATTGGCAGAATATAGAATTATCAAATGTGTCTTTAGATGTAGATCAAGGAATAGTAAAGAAATTATTAGGTAAAGGTATAAAGACAAAGCCAGTCCCCAATGATTTAAAAGTTAAAAAAAGTTCTGTTCAAGGATACGAGGTTTTACCTGGTGAAACTCAGTATTTTAAAATGGAGATAAATTTTCCAGTGGATTCTTCAGGAGAATTTTATATTGAAGCAATTGGCGACAAAAAGGGTTATGGGCTTTTGGATCCATGGTGGAATTCAAATTGGACTTTTCGTAAACAAATTACTATTGATCATGATAGAGTCGGTTTTATTTCTAATTTGTCCTCCAATGCCAATTCTGGTCAAACTCAAATAGTTGTTAAAGATGGAAGTCTTTTTAGTGCTAGTGAAACAGTAGTAATTAAAGATGATAGTAATGAGGAGACGGGAACAATTAGTAGTGTTTCCAGTAATACTCTGACCATGCAGAGTAATTTAACTAATAGCTACACAACAGCAGCTAATGCTTTTGTTAAAAACACTACGGACTCGGTTAATCTAAGTAATTTCCCGGTGTTAATTAATCTTGCTTCTGATACTAGTTTAGCGACTAATGCTCAAGATGATGCTGACGATATTGCGTTTACTTCCTCTGATGAAACAACCCAACTAGATCACGAAATAGAGGATTTTAATGGCACAACTGGAGAATTACAGGCTTGGGTGGAAATTCCAACTCTCTCAGCTAGTAGTGACACAGTTATTTATATGTACTATAGCAATAGCACTTGTAGCAGTCAGGAAGATGTCACTGGTACTTGGGATAGTAATCATAAATTAGTTCATCACTTAGATGATTGGACCACTTCTACCACTGAGGACAGCACCTCAAATAATAATGATGCGACAAAAAGAGCGGCAAATGAACCAAATGAAGCTGATGGACAAATAGGAAAGGCGCAGAATTTTGACGGATCAAACGATTATGATAGTGTTACAAACACTGTTATTACCAGTCCCACAGCTTTAACTATTTCTTCTTGGATTAAACATACTGCCAATGGAGGAACATATGAATGCGCTTTACATCATGGTTCTGACACTACGATAGGAAATAGCGCGTATTGGTTGGGTGTTTGTGTAAATAATCGTTTAACTGCCACTATTGGCGCGCGGACAGGCGTTGGTTGGGCCGCGGGACAAACTACTACTACGGTAGTTGATGGACAATGGTATCATTTAACAGCCAGTTGGGATGGATCTGTTGTTAAAGTTTATATAGATGGAGAGTATGATAAACAGTATAATTTAAGTTCATATAGTAATTTAACAACTCCGACAAGATTCGGAGCATCTGCAGATGGAACAAATTACCAATTTAATGGGGTGGTTGATGAGATGAGAATTTCCACCACATCCAGAGGAGCTGATTGGATTAAAACAGGTTATAATAATCAAAATTCCCCGTCTTCTTTTTATAGCTTGGGAGCGGAAGTTGGATTAAGTCCCACAACTTTGCATAATGTTCCTTTTGACAATGAAGAAACGCCGGATACAACTCCTTTATTTGAGTTTACAGCCGAAGACCAATATGGTACATCAGATCTAGTATATCAAATTGAATGGGATGACAATATTACTTTTAGTTCACCAACAACTAGAACCTCAGATACTCATTCAGGATTTGTTAATACTGAAAATGGCAGTGACACCAGTCCATTTACTGAAAATCAAAGAATTAGATTCACTATTCAAGCTGGAGATGCTTTGTCTAATAGCACCGCCAACACAGCTTATTATTGGCGAGTAAGAGCTAAGCATGACGGAGGTTCTTTTGGGGCCTGGACAGATATTCAAAGTTTGCGAGTTAATAGCTCTTTAGATCATTCACAATGGATTCAAACTACATCCGAACAGTTTGATGTAGGGAATTTAAGTGATACGCAAACAACCAGTACTGATAGCGTGGAATTAACGACTGGGATTGATATTAAATCAGCGCGGGGTACATTTACTACTCCAGCTACAACGGGAAATCATGCTGTCACCGGAGTTGGCTTCCGACCCAAGGCCATTATGTTTTGGGGGGTGCCAAGAACTGATGAAAACGCTGGCTCAGACGCTACTCAATTTATAGGTTTTTCAGATGGAACTCGTAATAAAGTATCGTCTATTAAATCAGAAGATGCTGTTAATGACAATGGTAGAACACAAGATAATTATGCGATTCATTTAAGAAGTAATGTTTCTTCTGATCTTCTTGCGCGGGCAACAATTAGTTCTTTTAATAGTGATGGATTTACTCTTAATTATAACGTTGCTACAACCGGGTATGTGATTCATTATATAGCTTTTGGCGGTGATGATTTAACGGCAAGAGTAGATGAAAAACTTGTTAGCGCCAGTCCTCTATCTGGTTTATCTTTTGCTCCGGACATAATGTTTTTATCAACAGCCGGATGGACAACGCCAGCTAATGATGATACTCACGGAATTCATTCTTATGGGGTAGTTGGCAAATCAAATTTTTGGCATCGTGGAAGTCATCAAGGTTCTAATAATACAACTAAAGATAGTTGGTTGACCAACACTGCTTGCTTATCTCAAACCTATAATAATGGAGTGAGTTGGCAGATGACTAGTTGTTCTCTTACCAGTGATGGAATGTCTTGGAGCGGGACTAATGGCGATGAGTTTAATTATTTAGCTCTTAATTTAGGTGGAAATAGTGCAAAGGTTGGCACTTTTCAAAAAGAAACCACCGGAACTTCAGGCGCTACCCAAGATTTAACCGGCTGGGGATTTTCTAGTGATGCAGCCATTGTTGGGTTTGCCAGCGCAGGGAAAACTAGTATGACGCGTTCGGATCATTGCCATTTTACACACGGTTCTTATGATAGTACCAATCAAGGAATGGTTGGGATGGGAGATGCGAATGCTTCCACCGCATCTAAATCAATTCAAAACAATGACAACGCGATTACCATTATCAATACCGGTGCTGTTATTCAGGCAGGAGGGACAGCATCACAATTGGATGATGATGGAGTACGACTTACTTGGAGTCCTAATAATACATCTGCTTACTACATAGGATATTGGGCAATAGAAGGTGGTTCAGCTTTGGCCTCTTCGGGATCAATAATGTCTTCCCCGATTGATTATGATTATTTTGATAGCGCGACTTCTTGGGGAGGTTTTGATTGGAATGAAAATGAAACTAATGGTACAATTTCAGTTAAACTTCATTATAGTAGCTCAACTGACTGTGATACAGTTGTGCCTAATTCTGCTTTAACTGGTAATGAATCTGGTTTCAGCTCTGGTCCAGTAGATATTTCTGGTATGGCTACTACTACTTATAATCGTATTTGTATGCAAGCAACTCTTACTGACTCCGGAGGAACTCCATATCTTCAAGATTGGACAGTAACTTCTACCGTGGCTTCAGCTGGTTCATTGACCACAGATATAGTAGATGGGTCAGGTAGTTCAGTTTCTACTCCTTCTTCAACCATGTCCGCCTTATCTTTAGGGTTTGGCTGTCAAACCAGCAACGGAACACTTGGAGTATCTTATGAAAAAATCCGTGTTTCCAATACAACCGCTAACGAACAATGGACTTTGACTATAGCTGCTAGTTCCACAGTTGATACTTGGACTACTGGATCTCTGTATTATGATTTTAATGATAGCGGTGGAGCCCCAGCTGGTTGCGGTGATAGTGGTGATAGTGACAGTTATGCTGGGCAAATGACTATTGACCCATCAGTCGCTACGACTACTCCGCAGGGGGGTTGCTCTAATACTGGTTTAACTTTAGGTTCTCAGGCCGCATTTATTGAAAGTTCAGTTGATACCATTACTTTATTAACTGCCGGAGCTACTACTGATACTAGTTGTTATTGGGATTTAACCGGGGTTGATATTGAACAAACCATACCTATAGAACAAGCTTCTGGGGATTATTCCTTAGATTTAATTATTACTATTACTGCTAGTTGATTTATCTATGTTAACATCAGCAAAAAGAATATTAATTATAATATTTAGTTTAATTGGCTGCTTCAGTCTGATTAGTTCAACTATTGCGGTAAATTCAGATTTTCATATTGAAGTTATCCCGCCTAGTGAATGTAATGATACTCAGGATAATGACGGTGATGGGTTGATTGATTATCCAGCTGATCCGGAATGCAGTTCTTTAAGTGATAATTTTGAAGCTCACCAGCAGTGTAGCGATAGTTATGATAATGATTCAGATAGCTTGATTGATTATCCAGCTGACCCTGGGTGTTCAAGTGTTTCAGATAATGATGAAACAGATTTATTTCAATGTAATGACGGTATTGATAATGACGGTGATGGGTTAATAGACTATCCATCTGATCCAGGTTGTGATTCTCTTAGTGATAACGATGAAACTAATGGCAGTAGCGGTAATAATGGAGGTGGTCCAGGATTTGTTATTAATCCGGTAACCAGCGTAACTTTTTCTGGCTGGGCTTATCCATTGAGCCAGGTAAGTGTTTTAAAAGATGGTCAGCTAGCTGTTAGCACAATAGCTGGACCTGATGCTAAGTTTACAGTTACTATTTCAAATTTGTCTTCAGGAAATTATAATTTTTCAGTATTTAGTGAAGACAATAACGGTTTGAAGTCTACATTATTTACTTTTCCAACATATATCAGCGCCGGCGCTTCAACTCAAGTGAGTGGAATTTTTTTGGCGCCAACCATTGATGTTGATAAATCAGTAATAAAAAAAGGAGAAACTTTAACCATTTTTGGGCAAAGTGTTCCAAACGCGCAAATATCTGTTACTGTGAATTCAGAAACAGAACATTTTTTGCTGACCAGAACAAATAATTCAGGTACATATTTAGTGCAATTTGATACCTCAGTACTTGAATTTGGCGAACACGTTACTAAATCAAAATCATCACTTGTAGATGAAGTAAGTTCATTTAGTAAAACAGTAAATTTTCATGTAGGAACTAAAACAGTAGAAAAAAAAATGGGAGACACTTCAATTTTTATAGCTGATTTTAATGGTGATACCAATGTAAATTTAGTTGATTTTTCTATTATGGCATTTTGGTATAAGCGAGATAATCCACCGACTGAGATTGATCTCAATGGCGATCAAAAAATTGATTTGATAGATTTTTCTATTATGGCGTTTTATTGGACCGGGTAGGTAAATTAGTGACAAGAGATAGTGATACAAATAATTATAAAATTCTAAGCACGAAATCCTAAATCCTAAACAATATCAAAATACAAATAACCAAAATTTAAAACAGAATAAAATAATCTAAGTTTAAGACATTTGAATTTTGAGATTAGAATCTAGGGTTTATTGAAATATTTATTAATTCTAACAAAAATGAGATTAAAAAAAATAATTAAAAAAATAATTAGCATCAGCTTAGCGTCATTATTTGGTGTTAGTTTAGTGTTCGTAGTGCCAGCTACGGCAGCGGAATTATTTTTTGACTCCCGAGCTAATGAAGTTGGTATTGGACAAGAAATAGAGATAAGTTTATTTCTGAATACAGAAAATAAAAAGATTAATGCCATTGAAGGAGAAATAATTATCCCGTCAGATTTTGTTGAGTTAAAAGAAATTCGTTATGGTAATTCTATTATTTCTCTATGGTTGGAAGAGCCGTTTTTAACAGAGTCAGGGTTAATTCGTTTTGCTGGAATTATTCCTGGCGGACTTAACGATGCTAATAGTTATTTATTGTCGTTGGTTATTGAGTCAGACCAGGTATCGGAAAATATTTTTGATTTAAAAAATTTAAATATTTTATTACATGATGGAAAAGGAACTCCCACACCAGTTAAATATGAAAGATATAAATTGTTAACGGTCTCTGAACAAAAAGTATTGCCAGTAATTAATAAAATTGACAAGACTAAGCCAGAAGAATTTGAATTAACCATTTCCCGTGATATAAAGATATTTAATAATGACTGGTTTATTATATTTGCAGCTCAAGATAAAGGAGTGGGGATTGATTATTATCTTATTCAAGAAACTAGAACAGGTAGATTAAGCGATGAAAAATGGATAAAATCCGTTAGTCCGTACAAACTTATAGATCAAAGCAAAAAAAGTTATATTTTTGTAAAAGCAATTGATAAAGCTGGTAATGAATTGTCAAAAACTATTGCACCTGAATATAAGATTAAGTGGTGGGAAGATTGGTATAATTGGGTTATAATTATATTAGGAATGATATTACCTTTAACAGTGGTATACATGTTAATTAGAAAAATATTCAAAAAATAATATGCTAGGATTAGATTTTTATAGGAAAGTATTGATTTTTGGTAGTTTTTTGCTGTTGGGATTTTTTTTATCAGTATCATCAGCTAAGGCAAGTAATTTGTTTATTTCACCTGCTAGTGGTAGTTATTTAGTTGGTCAAAATATTACAGTAGGTATTTATGTATCTACTGATCAGGAAATGAATGCCGCTTCTGGAATTGTCTCTTTTCCTGCAGATAAGCTGGATGTTATTTCCATATCAAAATCAGGATCAGTTTTTAATTTATGGGTGAAAGAGCCATCAGTTTGTGAAGGGAATTCAGGAGTATGTTTTGAAGGTATTGTATTGAATCCTGGTTATAGCGGCAAAGCTGGAAAAATTTTATCAATTATTTTTAAAACAAAATCAATCGGTAATGCCCCAGTAATATTTTCTTCCGGGTCAATACTTGCTAATGATGGGCAGGGTACTAATATTTTACAAGGATTTGGTAATGCTAATTATGCAATTCAAATATTATCAGATGATAAGCCTTTGGAATCAACAACGCCAACGGTTCAGGCTGGTACTATTAGTGGTCCGCAAATAAGTTCAAATACTCATTCCGAACCTGACAATTGGTATGCTGATAGTAATCCTTCATTTACTTGGAAATTGGCGGCTGGCGTAACCGGTGTCAGTGTGGGAATATCAAAACAAACTTATACTGATCCAGGTTTTCAATCAGACGGGATTATTACATCTAAGTCTTATCAGAATTTAGATGATGGCATTTGGTATTTTAGTGTTAAATTAAGAAATAAAAATGGATGGGGTTCAATATCTCATTATCGTTTTCAGATTGATTCACAAAAACCTACTAGTTTTATTATCGAAGAATTACCACGAGAAGACATGACTAATCCTTTAGTAAAATTTAAATTTATTGCCACTGATGAACTTGCAACCATAAAGCATTTTTTAATAAAAATTGATGGACAGGAAGTAGCCGATGAAATTTGGAATGATGAGGGGGAAATAATATTTACTACGCCAGTTATGGTACCTGGTAATCATATGATGATTGCTCAAGCGATTGATCCGGCTGGTAATTTTTTGGCAAATTCAGTTGAATTTTTAGTTGATCCAATTGCTAGTCCGAAAATTACAGATTTTTCTGATTCAATGCATAGCCGGGATTATTTAGTTATTCGTGGCATAGCTGTCCCGGAGAGTGAAATTTATTTATATTTAAGTGACAAAGCGGGAAAAACAACTCAGCAAGTATTAGCTAGTGATGAAAATGGAAATTTTATTATAGTTTATGATGGTAAATTGAAAGATGGGTTATATAAGTTTTGGCTGACAAGTAAAGATCAAAGGGGTGCTCAGAGTTTACCCACAAAAAAGTATACTGTAGTAGTCCAGCCATCCGGTATTATTAGATTTGGTAATCAAGCTCTCGATGTTTTGACAGTATTGATACCATTTATTGCTTTAATTATTGTATTAATGTTAATGATTTGGTATGGTTGGTATAGATTTATAGATTTAAGAAAACGATTAAGCAGGGAAGTTAAACAAACAGAATATAATGTACACCAGGCTTTAGAAGAATTGAGAAAAGATGTAAAATTGCAGTTAAATGTTTTGAAGAGAACTAGCACTAAGAAAAAGACCACCAAAGAGCAAGAAAAGATGCTTAAAGAATTGAAAAAAAGTATGGATAATGTAGCGTTTGATATTGAGAAATATATTAGTAGAGAGTTCCAAGATATTGAGAAATATATCAAAGATAAATCCTTGGTTAAAAAAGATGAATATGAAAAATAAAAATAAATAATTTATAGCTATCCCTTTGTTTTTATAAGGCCCCAATTTGGGAGGGTGATTTCCCTCGCCTTCAGGCGATAACTTCAGTATAATTAACATATGACTAGTGAATACAGAAAATCATCCCATTCAGTCTTTAATATCAAAATGCACATATCTTGGATCACTAAA
>DAOUWZ010000008.1 GCA_030666865.1 bacterium
CGCAGGAATGACAAAATTGCACTAATAATGTTTTGTTATGTAATTTATAGATATGTTCGTCATTCTCTTTTTCCATGTTCTAATTATATATCACATACATCTGTTGCGCCACGTACCCCGCAGCAAGCTGACGGGGAATTCTTTTGATTAATAGATTTATTAAGTTTATCAATAGATTTACTATCAAATAGGGATAATCAGTATAAATTTATTCTTCCCATAAATCTTGCCGGAAAATATCAGCATAATTGTCATCTTCTAAATTCACAGCCACGCTATCACCTATTTCAGCAAAATTAATATTTGGAATACTACTAATCTTAGCAATTGGGGTTGTTTCATTACCTTCACCCATAGACAAAACTGCGGCAACTGCCAAAGAGTCAACAACATTTACCCGTACTGATTTGAACTCTCTACCAAAAAGATCTTCCTCACCTTGATATGAATTAAGACCAGCAAAGCCAAAATGAGATAAGCTAAAACCAGTTGCCCCCAATCTGAAAGGATTGCTTTTGGTATCAGTAATTATTAGACCAAATTTATCCAATTCAAACCTTTCCTGCAAATATAAATAAATTTCCTTGGTAATCTCTGCTAAATTATCCGGCCATAAAATATAATACCCATCTCCGTTTGATTCGTCTATACCTGATGACGTTATCAAAATATTATTTTTCCAAGTCAAAACAGGTCTAGCTAAACCTTGATCATTTTTTCTTTTGATATATTTATCAGCCTCTTTGATAGCCAGTTCATTTTTTTCTTGCCTATCTCCATTTTTAATAGGCACACACCTGCCTTGATGAATGCTAACAATTTTTGAGGTAATAACAAAAATATCACAATTATTTAAATCAAAATCAATTTTAGACAACCATTCAAACAAATCGTCTTGCGGTGGTTTGATTAATTTAGTTTTAATGGGTTGAATTTTCATATTCAAAAACTATAACCTAAAACCCCTGCCTGCCGATAGATAGAAGCAGGTATGAACTAACTCTATATTCCCTCACCTTGCAGTTCTTCTAATAATTTTTTTTGTTTTCTAGATAAATTTTTTGGAGTCTCAATAACCACTTTAATCAAATGGTCACCTCTGCCTCTTCTATTCATATGAGGCACGCCCTCGCCGGATAATTTCAAAACTGAGCCTGACTGAATACCAGCTGGTATTTTCAAATCAACATCACCATGAACAGTGGTAATTTTTATTTTACCTCCAAGTGATGCTTGAGTAAAGCCAATATTCATTTCTTCAAAAATATCATCGCCCCGACGGTCAAATTTATTTTGAGGTTGAATATTTATTCTGATATATAAATCTCCAGCTATGGTACCATTTGCTCCAACTTGTCCCTGGCCAGCCATTTTCAAAGTTACACTGTCATCAGCGCCAGCCGGAATTTCTATGGGAATCCTCACTCGCTTTTTAACTATTCCCTGACCCGAACATTCTTTACATTTCTTGGCGTAAATTTTTCCCCTGCCAGAACAATCAGGACAAATTTGCCTATTTCTAACCGCGCCAAAAAAAGATCTTTGCAAAATTTCAACAAATCCACTGCCCTGACATTTTGAACAAACATCAATTTTACTGCCCTGGGCTCCGCCTGAACCTCCACAAGAACTGCACACAACATCTTTCTCAATTTCAATTTCTTTTTTTACTCCAAAAACAGCTTCTTTGAAATCAATAACCAGCCTCACCTCTAAATCTAAGCCTTTTTTACTTCTTGCTCCGCCTCTAGCACTCGAAAAACCGCCGCCAAAAATACCAGAAAATAAATCTTCAATATCGCCAAGATCACCAAAATCAAAATTAGCGCTTTGACCATTAGACCCTTGATTGAAATCAAATCCGCCTTGTGAATTAGCTCTGGCAAAATCTTGCCAATTCATTCCCCCTGGTCCTGCCCCTGAAAAAGATTGGCCAAACTGATCATACTGTTTTCTTTTTTCAGGCTTAGAAAGCACTTGATAGGCTTCATTTATCTCTTTAAACTTTTTATCATCGCCATTGCTCTTATCAGGATGATATTTATGGGCTAATTTCCTAAAAGCTTTTTTTATTTCATCTTGTGATGCACTTTTAGTAACACCTAACAATTCATAATAATCTTTTGACATAATCTAATTCTATTAAACCTGCACGGACAGAGCAGTGCTCTGTCCCTACATGATATTACTAATAAATTTAATTAACCATTAAAACCTACTTTGCCATCTGACTTTGGTGTTTCAGCCATAACAATTTCTCCAAACTGCTCTTCATATTTTTTCAAATTATCTTGCAAAGCGGAAACAATCCGTTTCGTATGTCCAGGACTAAGGAAAACTCTTGATACAGCAATCCCCTGAGGCGGAACCAAATTCATATAATCCAAGATAAATTCTTCTTTAGTGTGTCCAACTTGCAAAGCGTTGGCATAAACTCCTTTTAAAACATCATCGCCAATCTTAATCTGCATTTGCCCATTTTGTTGGTTTGGATTTGGTTGATTTTGCATAAATTTATTTTAGTTATTTAATAATTAAATAAAAAGCGAGGCAGAAAAGCCCGCCTTAAATAATTTAAGCTGCTGACTCTTCTTTTTTATCTTCTTCGGACTTAGTCTCTTCTTTGGTAAATTCAGCTTCTTGAGTCTTACCATCCCCAGTAGCTTTAGCTTTATCTTCACCTTCTGCTCCAGCAGTTTCTGGCTGTGCTTGGTCTTTATACATTGCTTGTCCAATTTTTTGAACGACTTCATTCATATCATCTATAGCCTTTTTAATTACTTCCATATCATCACTATCTTTTACTTTTTTCAAAGCTTCCAATTTTTCATTAACTTCTGTTTTCACATCTTCAGGAATCTTATCTCCATTTTCTTTAAGAATTTTTTCTGTATTAAAAATAATAGACTCAGCATTATTTTTAGCCTCAATTACATCATGTTTCTTTTTATCCTCCTCAGCATGAGCTTCAGCATCTTTTTTCATCTTTTCAATCTCCTCTTCAGACAAACCAGATGAAGCCGTAATAGTAATTTTTTGTTCTTTATTAGTAGCTTTATCAACTGCTTTAACATTCAAAATACCATTAGCATCAATATCAAATGTAACTTCAACTTGAGGAATGCCTCTTGGTGCTGGCGGAATTCCAGAAAGAATAAATCTGCCAAGCGACTTGTTATCTTGAGACATTGGCCTTTCACCTTGAAGCACATGAATCTCTACTGAAGATTGATTGTCAGCGGCAGTTGAAAAAATTTGTGATTGTGATGCTGGAATAGTAGTATTTTTTTCAATCAATTTTGTTGATACCCCGCCCAAAGTTTCAATACCAAGCGAAAGCGGAGTTACATCAAGCAATAAAACATCCTTAACATCACCTTGTAGGACACCAGCTTGCACAGCCGCGCCAGTTGCCACCACTTCATCAGGATTTACACTCATATTTGGCTTTTTACCAAAAAACTTTTCTACAATATTTTGCACAGAAGGCATTCTAGTCATACCACCAACCAAAACCACCTCATTGATGTCTTCTTTTGTTAAACCTGAATCTTTCAAAGCTTTCTTAACCGGCTCCATGGTCTTAGCAACCAAATCACCAACCAATTCTTCCAATTTTGCTCTAGTCAACTTCATTACCAAATGTTTTGGACCATCTTCGCCTTGAGTAATAAACGGCTGATTAATCTCTGTTTCTTGGGCTGTTGATAATTCAATCTTAGCTTTTTCAGCTGATTCTCTAACTCGCTGCAAAGCAAGCGAATCACTGGATAAATCAATCCCTTGATCTTTTTTAAATTCTTTAACTATCCAATCAATTATCTTTACATCAAAATCATCACCGCCAAGCTTAGTATCACCATTGGTAGCTTTTACCTCAACCGTATCAGCGGATACTTCTAAAATAGAAATATCAAAAGTTCCGCCGCCAAGATCATAAACAGCAATTTTTTGATCTACTTTTTTATCAAAACCATAAGCAAGAGCCGCAGCAGTCGGTTCATTGATAATTCTGCTTACTTTAAGTCCGGCAATTTCACCGGCGTCTTTGGTGGCTTGTCTTTGTGAATCATCAAAATATGCTGGAACAGTAATAACTGCTTCTTCAATTTTTTCACCCAATTTTTCTTCGGCATCAGCTTTTAATTTTTGTAACACCATAGCTGATATTTCCTGAGGAGAATACTCTTTCCCAGACATTTTTATTTTACAACCTTCTGATTTACTGTCTTTGACAATTTCAAAAGGTAAAATTTTCATTGCTTCCTGAATCTCTGGATCAGAAAACTTCCTCCCAATCAAACGTTTAATTGAGTACAAAGTATTTTTTGGATTGGTAACCGCCTGTCTTTTAGCAGTTTGACCGACTAAACGCTCGTCATTCTTTGACATTGCCACAATAGACGGTGTAGTTCTGCTTCCCTCCTTGTTTTCTAAGATTTTTGGTTCACCACCTTCAATAAGAGCCATAGCGCTATTGGTGGTTCCTAAATCAATTCCTAAAATTTTTCCCATATATTTTTGTTAATTATTTATTAATTTTTAATATTCCTTTATCAGTTAATATTTTTACATTTAATACTTCTTCAGCAGAAATCGGCCTATTTTCTTTGACCAAAATCACTTCATCCCTGTTTAAATCAGTCAAAACTCCAACACCGACAAATCCCTGCGGCATCAATGATAATTTAGCTACCATACCTACTCCACAATTTGAACAAGTAGAATATGCCATCAACCCGTTTTCCATCTCTTTAATGATTTCCATATCACTGTCATTAAATTTTTCATTGCACATTGGACAGCGTTGATTGATACGCTTCGGATAATTGCTAAAATTCTTTTCCATAAATTATTTTGATTTAATTTCTATTTGTTTAGGACTGCTTTTTTGTTCTTTAGGAATTTTAACTTTTAAAATTCCATTTTCATATTCAGCCTCGGCTTTGTCGCCATTGACTGAAACTGGCAAGGCAACACTTCTGTGAAAACCACCTTGTCTAATTTCTTTTCGATAATATTCTTTTTCATCTATTTCTGTTCTTTGCTCCTTACTGCCTTCAATTGTTAAAACATCATTATTAATAGAAATTTTAACGTTTTTTACATTTATTCCTGGTAATGGTGTTTCCATAAAAACATTATCTTTATCTTGGTAAATATCCATAGCCGGAACAAACGATCTGCCCTGAGAAAATCCTGACCATTCAGTCATCATTTTCTCAAATTCTTCAAATGGATCATTGGTTGGAGTCCATTTTACTAATGTCATATTTTTTTCCTTTCCTGTTGACCTGACTAAATCCTGTCAACAAATTAATTATTTATCTTCTTGCCAATGATTAACGATTACTCTGGGATGGATGATAACTTCATCTCCCAATTTAAATCCACTGGACAATTCTTTTAAAATCACATTATCTTCAATCTTTTTGTCATGCTTAACTTCTACTGCGTCATATATATTGGGATCAAACTCTTCGCCTACTGTTTTTATTTTGATGACTTTTTGTTCTATCAAAAAGTCTTCTAATTGTTTTTTGATATGAAAAAATCCAATCGCCCAACCTTCGTTTCTTTCAGTTTCTGGAATATGATCAAAAGCGCTCAATAAATTTGTATAAATCGGTAAAAATTCTATAAAAATATTACTTTTTACCAAGGTGCTATTTTTCAATATTTTATCATCAGCTTCTTTTTTCAAATTCACATAATCAGCTTTCGCTCTCTGCCAACCTGCTAAAAACTCATCGACCTGGGCTTGCAACTTTTCAAATTTGTCTTTTTTATTATCTTTGATTTTTGCTTTTCTCATTTATCTTCTGAAATTAATTGATTAGAATAAGCCAAAATTGAATAATTATTCTGATAATCCATACGCATCGGACCAAGCATGCCAATAATTCCTTCCTGCACAGGCTCTGGCATCTTGAATTTGGTAATTACTGAACTGCATTCTATACCAAAGGGATTATCTTTCCCAATTAATATTTTCATATCTTCAATTTCACTAAACAGCTGTGACATAACTTCATCTAAATGATCAATTACTGCGGAAAAATTTCTTACCATATCAACCTCTTCAAATTCAGGCTGAGCAAAAAGATTTGATAAACCGGTATAGTACACATCATTTGAATCAAACCCGACCAAAATTGCATTCTCAGTAACTTCTGCCAATTTTTTCGATAAATTCTTAATTAAAATATTCTGATTATCATCAGAAGTGGCAACCGTCTCATCAATAGCTTTTTTATGTCTTTTCTGTATCTCTTTGTCTGGCTGTAGAAAATCATTCACAAATAACTTATAACCCAACTCGGTTGGCACTCGGCCTGACGATGTATATGGCTGATAAATAAGACCCAATCTTTCCAATTCAGCCATTTCATTTCTGATTGTAGCCGATGATAAATCAAAACTATCACAAAGCAAATTTGAGCCAACTGGTTCAGCAGTTTTGATGTAATTATCAACAACCTTTTTAAATAAATTCTTTTGCCTTTCTTTAAGCATATTTAAGGGTATTTTATGTACTTTACATTTTATCAAAATTAGCACTCTCCTGTCAAGAGTGCTAATTCAAAATATATTATTTTATTTTCGCAAAGCTTCTATTGGATCTAAATTAGCTGCTTTTCTAGCCGGATAAACACCAAACACCAATCCAACCAATACGGCAAACCCGGTAGCCAGCATTACTGACCACCAAGGCACAATATATTGAAAATCATATCCATATCTTTGCGCCAAAGTAGCCACTATCCAAGCGAGTACAACTCCAATAATAATACCCAAAATCCCCCCGACTAAAGTAATAAATATCGCTTCCCATAAAAATTGCCAAAGAACATTACGACGTGTAGCGCCAACACTTTTTCGGAGTCCAATTTCAAATGTCCGCTCAACCACTGATACATACATAATATTCATAATACCAACCCCGCCAACAATCAAAGAAATTGAAGCTACAGCAATTAATAATATTTGAATACCTCCCATGATAGCGCCAAGCATATCCTGCATTTCTGCCTGAGTAGTCACAGCAAAATCGTCTTTTTTTGGATCAGTAATATTATGATTATTTCTTAAAATTTCTTCCATTTCCTGTTTAGTTTCCAGATCCCGGGATGGATCTTTCATGGTTCCCAGTAAATATGTAATATAATCAACACCCATTACTCTTTTCTGCAAAGTCTTAAGCGGTAAATAAACTATTTCATCCCAATTAAAAAACATCGCTGAACCTCTTTGCTTCATTATTCCGATCACTCGGTAACTTTGCCTGCCTAATTTTATTTTTTTGCCAATAGCTGGCGCATCACCAAATAAATCTTGTTTTATATCATAGCCGAGTACTACTACGGGAGCTGTGCTATTATTTTCCTCTTCGCTAAAAAATCTACCAAATTCAACCTCAGAAGAATCTATATCAATAAAAGATTCAGTTACACCAAACAGGGTGGTTACTTTATTTTCATTACCTCGGGTAGCTAATGCTTGTCCCATCAAACCTGAATAAGTTTTATCAATATTAGGCAACCTGGCTATATCTTCGGTGTCATCATCTGACATGGTAGTAATGGATATTCCCATAGCCATTCCCTGAATATTTTCTGTTGATTGATGATCAGTAGAAGGCACTTTAATTTCAGCCTGAATAATATTTGATCCAAAAGATTGAATTTCTCCCATCATATACTTATCAATAGCTTCACCAGCTGATAGAATCATAATAACTGATGAAATCCCAATCACCACGCCTAAAATAGTCAAAATAGACCGCAGACGGTTTGTCTGCAAGGCTGTTTTAGCAACAACTAATGGTGTAAAAATATTCATACAATAAAATTAATAAATTTCTAATTACTAATTTCTAATCAAATCCCAATTGACAAATGTCCAATTAATAAAAATCGTTCCTCTGTAATAATTTAATTGTTATTAAAATTTTATAGATCAATTAGAAATTAGAAATTTTTCTATTCATATCTCAAAGCATCAATCGGATTTAATTTAGCTGCCTGGCGGGCTGGATAATAACCAAAAGTAATGCCAATCAACGCAGCAATGCCACAAGAAATCAATACGGAATTTAGTCCGATTTTAAAATCCCAAGCATAGTCTAAGCTTTTAGCAGCTAAAGCAATTCCGCCTGCCACCAAAACACCCGCCATAATCCCAATCAGAGCTCCCAGAACTGTTAACATGATAGATTCAATCAAAAATTGCGCTTCAATATCTTTAGCTCTGGCGCCAATAGCTTTTCTAAGACCTATCTCGTTAACCCTTTCATTAACTGAAACTAGCATAATATTCATTATACCTATTCCGCCAACCAACAAACTGATTGCGCCTATAGCTGCTAGAAAAAAAGATAATGCGCCGGTTAGATTACCTAATAAATCCAAGGCTTGCGCGCTATTACGTACGCTAAAATCATCATTACTAGGATCAGATATATTGTGCTGATCTCTTAAAACTTGTTTTATTTGTTCACCAACAGCTGTCATATTAGCCCCATCCTCTACACGAACCCTGGCTAATGAAAGATAATCAATGCCAAGCATTATTTTCTGAGCAGTTTTTAAAGGTATTATTACTTGACGATCTTGATTGCTAAAACCAACTACCCCGCGCTCTTTCATAACACCAATAACAGTAAAACTTTCTTTTTTTATTTTTATTTTTTGACCTAATGCAGACATACCAAGAAATAATTCTTCATTAACAGCGCTGCCTATAACAACTACTCTGGCTAATCCTCTATCTTCATCATTAAGAAAAAATCTACCGAACTCAACCTCTGCGTCTTCTACCTCTAAATAATCACTTTCTACTCCGATAAAATTGATATCCATTTTTTGATTCTGCCAAGACGCAGAACCACGTCCTTGAACATAACCAGAAGCTACCACTACCTCACTTATTTTTTTTTCTACTTGATCAATATCTTTATTTTTTAAAGTGGTAATCGTGATGCCCATAACAGATGCGGGCGGTCCGTCGTCATCAGATGCGCCAGGTAATATACCTATCAAATTTGACCCTACTGAAGTTATCTGATTTTGAATCAAACTCTCTGCCCCCTTGCCGACTGAAAAAATTGTTATTACCGCAGCAATGCCGATAATTATTCCCAGCATAGTCAAAAATGAACGATTTTTATTCGCCCCAAGCGCTCGCCAAGCTGTATTTATTGGTAATAATAAATTCATGTTACTTTTGTAATATCTCTTCATTAGAAGCCAAAATCCTGTCTTTAACAGGCACGTCAGTAGTTATTAAACCATCTTTTATAGTAATAATCCTTTTAGCATGCCGAGAAGTATATTGTTCATGGGTTACTAAAATAATCGTTCGTCCTTGGTTGTTTAACTTCTGTAATATAGACATTACTTGCAGGCCTGATTTAGAATCTAAATTACCAGTTGGTTCATCAGCAAAAACAATTGCTGGATTATTGACTAATGCTCTGGCTATAGCCACTCGTTGTTTTTCACCACCTGATATTTGATTTGGATTGTACAATAATCGATGTGATAACCCAACTAATTCCAACGCCCTCTTAGCCGCTTGCTCCTTATCTTTCACCCCATTATAAATCAGAGGTAATTTAACATTTTCTAAAATATTTATTTTTGACAATAAATGAAAAGCTTGAAAAACAAAACCTATTTCTTTATTACGCATCTTAGCTAGCTCATCATCATTATGCTTGCTAACATCTTTCCCTTTAAAAATGAATTGACCGCTAGTGAGCGTGTCTAACAAACCTAAAATATGCATTAGAGTTGATTTGCCAGATCCAGACGGACCCATTATTGCTACAAACTCTCCTTCGGCAATATTAAAAGTTACACCATGTAATACTTTGGTGATAACCTCGTCAGTTTGGAACTGCTTAGTTAAATTTTTTACCTCAATTAATGATTTAGACATATTATTTAAGTTCTTTAATATAAGTTATAACTTCTTCACCCTCAGTTAAACCTAAAATTATTTCTACTAAAGCTTCATCACCACGAAGACCAATGGTAACACTTTTCTTTTTTTCATATCCGTTTTCCAGCACTTCTACATATTTATCGCCATTATCTTTGACTGACCTCAAGGGTACCACTAAAATATTATCTTTTTCTGCTGTAATAATATCTATATTAGCCGTCATGCCTGGCTTTATATTTTCACCAATATCATCAAACATAACTTTTACTTTATAATAAACAACGTCCTGGATTACAGTTTCAGCTGGATCAATAAATGTCACATGCCCATCAAATTTTTTATCATCACCAAAAGCATCAAGGGTAATCATAGCTTGTTGCCCAAGAGCAATTTTTGCCACATCAGATTCGGGAATATCAACTTCAATCTCCAGACCTGACTCACCAAGTACAGCAATCACTGATTTGCCTAAATCTGTTTTTTCACCGATTTCATAATTTACTCTAGTTACCAGTCCATCTATTGGTGAATATATTGTCATTTGATCAAGCACTGCCCGAGCTCTTGAAACTGCCGCTCTAGTTTGAGCAACTTTTGCCCGCTGCAGAGAAATATCTTCTGATCTGGTAGGAGCTTTTTTCAATTCTAATTGAGCTTTTGCTAGATCCCAAGATCCTTTTGCGCTTGTTACCATACCCTCTGCTGTTTGAATCTGCGAATCTTTATTAGCCATAAAAACAGCCAAATTATTCTTTACTGTTATCAAAGAAGATTTACTGCCATCCCATAAATTTTTTGCTGTTTGAATTGCTGAAATACTAGCGCTAATAGTCGCTTGATCGGTTTTAATATTTGCTTTATCAGTTACTATCTCGGCAGCCGTATATTTGGTACTTGACAGGGTATTCACCAAAACAGCATATATATCAGACAATGCCTCTGATGTTTTTATTAACACATCAAGCGCAGCGCCTTCAGCCAAATCAACATCTATATCTGATAAGGTAAGATTAGATGTATCTAATTTAGTATTAGCTATACTTAATAAACTTACTCCTTCGGCTCGGCTGTTCTCAGCCAACTGCTTTGAACTGCTATCAAGAGCCCCTAGAGTATTTTGAGCGTCATCTTCTTCCAGAATATCTTTGATTCTATTAAGAGCGGTATCAGCATCAAACAACTCATTGCTAATTGTTATCAATAATGAATCACGATAATTCACCAAATCATTTTCTTTATTGGTAACATCATCCATATAAGAATTTTCATCAGCAGCTAATTTATTTTTTAGATTTTGTAAATCAACAATTTTATTATTATAAGCTATTTCAGTATTTTTTACACTCTCTTCACTAACAGCTATATCTTCACTGCTTGCTCCAGCAATTAATTTTTGCAAAGTAGCGTTGGTAGCCTGCAAATTTGCCTCAGATTCAAGCACAGCATTATATTGATTGGCTGAGGATAATTTAGCCAAAATATCACCGACTTTAATCTTCTCAGCTTTAGCTACATTCAATTCATTTAAAACACCTGTCATTTCAAAATTCAATTCAATTTCTGACGCTCCTTGGACCGAGCCGGTAACTGAAACAGTCTGTTTTAAATCCTGCCTGACAACCTTAGTAGTCACATATTCAGGTTTTGGCTCAGGTTTTAGGGCAGCATAACTAGTTCCGCCAATAATCAAAACTATTAAAATCCAAAATAATTTTGATTTAAACAGTTTTTTTAGCTTGCTTGATTTTTTGTCTTTTCCTTCCATATAATTTATATAAATTTTATTAATTAATAAACATTTTTTTTATTATATTCATTCCTTGCGGCGTCAATTTGATAGATCCTTTTTTTAAACCTAAGATTCTTTCCATAAAATATTCCAAAAATTTAATTTTAACATATATCAATTTTACCTTATCGGTATTATTTTTACATTCTTTTATTTCAAAAAGCATTCTTCTTTTAAAACTGCTCATAAATTCTACATACAATTTACAAGTTTCTTCTGGATAAGTAATATTAAAAGATTTTTCTTCTATTCCCTGTTCAAATATTTTTAATAAAAAGGGACTAAACTTTATTGCAGTATAATTCTGCATTTTATCAAATAATTTAGCGCTGTCAATACGAGTTATCAATTGTCCAAGTTTTATAAATTTTCTAAGATTTAATTTTTTAATACTGGCAATATCATGAGGCCATTTCATTATTTTTTGAAATTTTTTTAAAGCGGTCAATTTTTTATCATTAGCAATATTCTCAAACGCCACTGCGCTTTGATCTATAAATTCAATAACAATTTCTTCCAGAATCGCATCTTTAGACTGAAAATAATGATAATAAGCGCCTTTAGAAACTTTAGCTTTTTTTACAATAGCTTCAACAGAAGTCTCATTAAAGCCTTGCTTACAAAACAAAGACAAGGCTATATTCATAATAGCTTGTTTTGTTTTATTCAGATCTTCCAATTTTGTCATTTTTTTATTCATACTTATACACATACCGACCGTCGGTATGTTTTCAGTATAACACAATTTGCAGATGTCCCTCAACCCCCTTTCAATAACTATTTAAACCAAAATCTTATCCGCATTCTTAATAATGACATCAACATCTGCCAGCTAGTTGTTATAAATTTAAATTTTGAAGTAGAAATTGTTGAGGCAATATTTTCCCGCCAAATAATAGGTATTTCTTCAATAGTAAAACCTGCTTGTTTTGCCAAATAAAGCATTTCCACATCAAATGTCATATCATTAACTGCTTGTTTCGGCAATATTTTTTTAAGCACTGAATTTTTATAAATTTTTCCGCCACACTGAGTATCACTATATGGCAGGGAAAATAATATAGCTACATATTTACGATATAAATGAGAAGCTATAATACGCAAAATTGAATCCCTTTCTTTCAAAAATGATTCTGGTAAATAACGCGAACTTATCACCACGTCATAATCAACAACAACCTTTTTCAATTTGGCAAATTCAAGCGGTCCAATTGAGTCGTCAGCATCAACAAAACCAATATAATCAGGATTATATTTTTCCAAAACATACAAAAAAGCATCACGAATTGCTTTGCCCTTGCTATTCCCTTTAATCGGCTCTATATCAATATATTCCAATCTATTTTCATGTTCTAACATTATTTCTTTGACAACTCTAAGAGTATCATCAGTGCAATTAGTCAAAGCAATAACAATATTCATATCAGGAAAATATTCCAAATATTCTCTGATAGTCCTGCCTATTCTTTTTTCCTCATTACGAGCTGGAATTACTAAATACATGGTTATAGTTTTTAGGTGTTACCTGCCTGCCGGCAGGCAGGGGTGTTAGTGAATCACTAATAAATTATGCAATTTTTATACTGAAACTGGATAACATAATTTTAAATATTGTAATTTGTTTGGAAATTGTTTCTTGTGTCTTGTTTCTTCTATTTATACTTATTTAAATGCCCAAAATCTGGAACCAAAATAATTGATAATAACACTAACAAACAATGCAACTATTTTAGCATATACATCCCAAACGCCAAAGACAGAAATTGATAAATATAATGTAAGTTGAACTAACAATAAAGAAAATAGACTAACAATTAAAAACTTAGCATATTGGGAAGTGTATTTAGTTGATTTGTTGGAAAAAGTCCAGTGCTTATTAGCTATAAAACTAAACAGATTGGCAAAGAAAAAAGCAAAAATATTGGCAAATAAATAATGGTTGGAAAAAAATTCAAAAACTCTGGTCAAACCAAAAAAAATACTAAAATCTATGACTGTATTTATCAAGCCAATCAAACAAAATTTAACAAATTGTTTAAGGTCGTAAAATTTTATTTTAGTAAAATTAAATTTATTAAATATTGTTTCCAGCTTTGATTCTCTTTGATTCTCCATATAAAACTATATTCTAAATCTAACTACTATATACTATAATAATTATCTATTAATAATATCCGTAAACACCCCTCCTTTAAACCTTGGATTATATGCCATAATACTTTTAATAAAAATACCATTTGTAGAAAAAGCTCTGATTTCAGGCAAATAATCTCTCACTGGAGCAGTAACTATTTCTACATTTCCATCACCTGTCAAATCTCCTGTACTTATACGGACTCCGCTTCTAAGATCCGGATCATAGGCAAAAAATTGTTTAATCAATTTTCCAAAATTATTAAATACCCGAACGTGCGGTCCGCCGCCATAGCCCGCGCCAGTAATTATTTCACTCTTACCATTATTATCAATATCACTTATAGATAAATTAACCCCGCCGCGAAAATTTTTATCATATGCAAAAAATTGTGACTTAATCCTGCCTTGCCGACTAAATACCCGAACGTGCGGTCCGCCGCCATAGCCCGCGCCAGTAATTATTTCCTGATTTGTATCACCATCAACATCACCAATAGCCAAGTGGGCGCCGCCAAAAAAATTATCAGCATAAGCCAAAAACTTATATCGCAGATGTCCGGTATAATCAAATATTTTTACAATTGCTTCTTTATCTGACTGTGGCGCAGTAACAATCTCTGCCTGTCCATCACCATCCAGATCACCAACCGCTAAATTAACTCCGCCTCTAAAACTATGTTCATAAGCAAAAAACTGCCCTTTCAAATTGCCTTGTTTGTCAAATATTCTAATATGCGGACCGCCAAACTTTCCAGCTGCGGTTATAATCTCATTCACTCCATCATGATCAACATCTCCAGTAGCTACTGCTACTCCGCCGCGAAAATTTTTATCATATGCAAAAAACTGATTCAAAACATTACCTTGATAATCAAATACCCGAACGTGCGGTCCGCCACCCGCGCCCGCGCCAGTAACTAACCAATCTTGACTAACTGGATCTGAAACTCCAATCAAAGTAGCTTTAGCCGCTCCAACTGCTCTAGAAAAGTTTACTAATCCGCTGCCCAATTTACCTTCATTGCCAGGATTGACTGCATCAATATTTGTAGCGGTATTTACAATTATATTACTTATTTGTTCATTAGTTAATTTTGGATTAACTGATTTAATCAAAGCTGCAAGCCCAGAAATCAAAGGTGTAGCTACTGAAGTTCCGGAATATCCACCTTTGAAATGATGATTAAAACCTGGATATTCTTCATTATAAACAACAGTTGAATAAAAATTTATCCCTGGTGCCGCAATATCACTACATTTATTACCATAATTAGAAAATTCTGCTCGTTGATTATTCCAATCAACTGCTACTACTCCTAAAACAGTATTTTTACTGCCATCATTACAAACAGGATAAGCAGGAGTAATATCCATATCTACTCCCTTGCCAACTTCATTGCCAGCAGCGGCTACTATCAAAAGGCCAGCATCCCAAGCTCTAGTGATAGCATCTTGCAAAGATTGACTAAAATTTGAACCAACTACAGATAAATTTATAATATCAGCATCGTGATTAATAGCATAATCAATAGCTCTAATAACTTGCAAAGAATCACCTACACCGCTGGAATCCAATACTTTCAAATTCATAATCTTTGTTTGCCAAGACGCGCCAGCAATACCAATATTATTATTTCCCCTAGCAGCAATTATTCCTGATACTACTGTACCGTGATTGATCCCCAATTCGCTAAAACTTGAAAATACCGGCTTGATATTATTATTATTATCAACAAAATTCCATCCATAAAAATCATCAACCATGCCATTGCCATCATTATCAACTCGGTCAAATGGCTTCTCATTGGCATTAACCCAGATATTATGTTTTAAATCAGGATTATCATAATCAACTCCACTATCAAGCACTGCTACAACAACTTCCGAACTGCCAGTGGTCATATCCCAAGCAGCTAAAGCTTCAACTTGCCGCAAATAATATTGTTGCAAAAAATCCGGATCATCAGGAACCATAGAAGCATAATATTTATAATTTCTTTCAGCATATTCTATTTGATCGTTGTTCTGATAATTATTCAAAATAAAATCTATATCAGAATCTGATTTTTTTTCTAACAAATATAATTTATCACTATTTTTCAGCTTTATTATCACTTCGCCGCGGGTAGCTTCTACAACTGACCCCTTGGCTACCGTTTGGTTAATAAAAAAATCGCCAATAAAAAAAGATTGACTGATTATTAGGCTTATTATAAGGAATAAATATATTTTAATTTTATTTTTTTTGTTCATAAAGCGAGATGGTTGTAAAACTATTATACAAAATTTACACTAAAAAAACAATCAAAATTTTGCTTTTATCTAATTTATAATATCCCTTGGTAAAATAATTTATTCGCAATCGCGGGAACAAAGCGTATTTCTAATAACTAAAACCCCTACCTACCGATAGGTAGAGGCAGATATAAGCTAAAAACTATTTTGATTTTTTCCTCATTTCAAGCTAAAATTAAATCAAGCTAAAAACTAAAAATATTAAAATTTCATGAAAAACTTCTGGTTAAAATTTAGAAATTGGTTATTGCTTTTTGGAGATATTATAATTTTATATCTTGCTCTTTGGATAACTTTGATTATCCGCTACCAAGACAGATATAGCGAAATGATTGGATCTCATATTATTCCCTTTTCCATAATATTCCTGATCTGGGTTATTACTTTTTATATTGGAAATCTGTATGATCTTAGAAAAGCCAAAAATAAATCTCAATTCTTTTTATCTCTGCTGTTAATTCTGACTATATGCGGATTTATCGGTATGGGATTCTTTTATCTGCTGCCAAATATTGGCATTAGTCCAAAAACAAATTTGGCTTTAGATTTATTGATTACCACCATATTCATTTTCATTTGGAGAATTATTTTCAATAAACTTGTGTCGGCGCCAAATAAAAAAATAATCTTTATCGGTGATAATGAACAAGTCCAAAATATAATTAAGGAAATAAAAAATAACCCACAATGGGGTTATGAAGTAGAAACAATAATTCCGGCAGATAATTTTTCTGATTTTGATAATTTTTTACAAAAAAAAGATATCGCTACCTTGGTTATTTCTGACGACTTGTATCAAACACAAAAATTGACTGATAAACTATACGCCAGTCTTTCAAAAAATATTGAGATATTCACACTCACCCATTTTTATGAACAATTGCTTAAAAAAATTCCTTTAGCAGTAATTTCTAAAATATGGTTTTTGGAAAATTTAGCCCTAAGCAATAAATTTACTTTTGATAAAATCAAAAGACTGATGGATATAATTTTAAGTATTATCGGATTGATAATAACCCTGCCTTTTTATCCGCTGATATATTTACTGATAAAAATTGATTCCCGAGGATCCCTGTTTTATACTCAAAATCGGATGGGAATATTAGGTGAAAAATTTACCATAATAAAATTTCGCTCTATGGTAAAAGATGCAGAAAAAAACGGCGCCGAGTGGGCGCAAACAAATGATCCGCGTATAACTAGTGTAGGAAAATTTATCAGAAAAACACGGCTTGATGAACTACCGCAACTTTTCAATGTTTTGTGGGGAGAGATGAGTTTTATTGGTCCGCGTCCAGAAAGACCGGAATTTATTGAACAACTAGAACAAGAAATACCATTTTATAAACAACGCTTACTGGTTAAGCCGGGACTTTCCGGCTGGGCGCAAGTGAATTATAAATATTCATCTGATGTTGAAGGCGCTTTGGAAAAACTGCAATTTGATTTATTTTATGTCAAAAACCGCTCTTTATTTATTGATTTGACCATTATACTTAAAACTATAAATATTGTCCTCCGTGGCGGTGGTCACTAAAAAACTGACCATAAGGTTAGTTTTTTGATTATAATATTATCCCTTTATATCAGGGTGTATATTTCGGGCGTACAAAAATAATTCACACAACTCCCTGATTGCTCCTTGACCGCCAGAATGAATGGTCACATAATCAGCCTTAACTATTACTCTAGAGTCAGCATCAGCCGTAGCTACTGACAAACCCACTAAATCAAAACAATGTAGATCATTTAAATCATTACCCATATACAAAACCTGCTCTTTTTTATAACCATAACGATTCATCTCTTCCTGTAGGGCTTCAGGTTTTTTATAAGTTGATTGAGTACAAGTTAAGTGCAATTTTTTAGCAACACTGGCTACCACCAAACTTGTTTCTCTGGATAAAATTAACAATTTTAACTCAGTCTCTTTATTTGTCTTTCTGTCAATCAAGCCAGCGTCCTCCAATAAATCAAAACCTTGACTATCATAACGAGACCTCTTTACAACTTCAGTACCATCAGCTGAATGCCAAATACTATTATCAGTAAAAACTCCGTCAAAATCAAAAACTACAAACTTT
Organism: bacterium; assembly: GCA_030666865.1. Taxonomy (GTDB): domain Bacteria; phylum Patescibacteriota; class Patescibacteriia; order S139-126; family S139-126; genus DAOUWZ01. The sequence goes on from DAOUWZ010000008.1 coordinate 18,253, forward strand.
ACTTCAGCCAATTTTCTCTTTAGACTATTATCTAAATTTTCATACAAATTTTTCATATGTTTACTAATATTTAGTTAATAATAAATCAAACTCTTCTAGAGGCACTTGACCGCTGGGAACATCTCGATAACTATCTTTTTCTTCATGGTGAGTGGAAAATTCCATTATCTCACTATTTTGTAATCCGGTAAAGCGATGTTTGTCGCCTGATTTTATGTCGATTTTTTCTCCTGGATTCATAACCCACTCCCTATCTCCAACTTCCATCAAGACTTTGCCCTTCAAAATATAAAAAGTTTCTTCCTTATTTTTATGATAATGAATACTACAACGCCAACCTTTACTTAATTTTAATAATTTACCACAATAATCTTTATTGGCAATCCACTGCTCCTCACCCCAAACTTTAGAATGTATTTCAATATTTTTATCTGTCATTTTATTCTTAATTATATAATATATCTTAGCCTATAACACTATTAATGTAAATAATAATTCTACTTTGTGCTTGACAAATATTGTCAATTATAACTTTTAGATATATAATAATAAAGTATAATATTATTAATTAAATCGATGTTTATCGGAATATTACAGGGACGTTTGTCTCCATCACCCTCAGGATCATTACAAAACTTTCCAAAAGATTGGGAAGCGGAATTTGCTATAGCTCAAAATATCGGTTTTACTGCTCTAGAATTGCTTTTCCCAAAAAATAATTACGATGATAGTCCGCTACTTTCCAGCCAAGGAATTAAAAAAATTATCAAACTAAAGAAAAAACATCAAATTAATACTCCGTCAATCTGCTGTGATTGTTTTATGAAAGGATTCTTATTCGGCTCAAAGGCAAAACCAAATGTTGAACTTCTCATCAAACTGCTTGGGCAAGCCAAAAAAATCAATTCCCAAAGATTAGTTTTGCCTTTTTTGGAAGATAGTGAACTAAATAATGAAACTAAAAAAAAGGAAGTTATATCCAACATGAATGCTATTACGAACAAAATAGCAGAATATGGAATTGAATTAGTCCTCGAAACCTCCCTGCCTGCGCCTGAACTTAAAGAGTTTATCAGCCAATTCACGAGCCCTCTTATTAAAGTCTGCTATGACATGGGCAACACTACGACTTTCTGGGGAGATAAGGTTGCTAATGATGTTATTAAGTTAGAAAATCTTATCACTAGCATTCATGTTAAAGACAGAAAATATGGCAGCAATACCTCCTATCCCCTTGGCGAAGGTGGAACTGATTTTGAAGGTATTTTCAAATCCTTGAATAGTATAAAATACCAAGGTCCATTTATTATTGAAGCGGCTAGAGTATCAGGCAGAGATGAAATAATAATGGCTCAAGAGTATTTAAAATTTACTAAAAATTTAATTAATAAATATTTAAATAATAATTAACCAATATGCATATCAATTTACATGATAAAAAAGTCGGGGATGATCACCCAATTTTTATTACAGCAGAAATTGGGATCAACCACAACGGAGATATTGAACTGGCTAAACAGCTAATTGACAAAGCAATTGATGCCGGAGCCAATGCAGTCAAATTTCAAAAAAGAACCATTGATACTGTTTACAATCCAGAAGAACTAGCCCGTCCGCGGGAAAATCCATTTGGCTCCACTAATGGCGACTTAAAACGAGGCTTAGAATTTGGACAAAAAGAGTACGAAGAAATTGATCGCTACTGTAAAGAAAAAAAAATCCTATGGTATTCATCTTGTTGGGATGAAGATTCTGTTGACTTTATGGAACAATTCAATCCGCCGTGCTATAAAATTGCTTCTCCTAGTCTTACCGACCACAACCTACTAAAACACCATGTCAAATATAATCGACCTATTATTATTTCTACCGGCATGAGTACTCTTGACGAAATTGACGCTGCTATTAAAATTCTCGACAAGAATAAATTAATTATTCTCCACTGCACCAGTACTTACCCTTCAGAACCAAGAGAATTAAATCTTCGCACTATTAACTCGCTAAAAAAACGCTACAGCATACCTGTTGGTTACTCCGGTCACGAAGTAGGGCTGGCAACTTCTCTGGCTGCGGCTACCTTAGGTGCTTGTATGATTGAACGGCACATTACTCTAGATCGGGCAATGTGGGGTAGTGATCACGCTGCCTCTGTTGAACCAGGTGGTATTGCCCGCTTAATTAAGGATGTCCGTGCTATAGAGCAAGCTTTAGGCGACGGTGTTAAAAAAATTTATGATAGCGAAAAACCAATTATAGAAAAACTCAGACGTAAACACTATAAAGACAATAAATAAAATCTCTCAATATAAAAAACCACCAATAAATTGGTGGTTTTTTTGGATTTTATTAACCCAAAATTCTCAATATTCCACTGCTAATCCTTTCAGCATTTTTACCGTCAGAATTGAAATGTTTTTCCTGTTGTCCAATAAAAAAACTATTTGATGATAAAAATTAACGGAATGTTTTTCTGATTAGCTTCCAACGATAGTTGGTTTTCTAAATTAATTGGCGCGCCCAACGTAGATACGACCATATCAACATCCTGTGGTAAACAATTGACTATTTCAGGATTAAATCCCGCCTGTTTCCATAAATCAAATGTCACCCCTTCTGGATCAGCAATAATAGTTAAATCATATTCAGATCGCAAAAGTTTGGCGACTGGCATAGCTACTTGAAAACCGCCTTTGTCTTTAGTGACGAATAATATATTATTTTTCAAAATCCTCCTCCTATTATTAATTATTACCCTGTAATTTGTTATTTTTAATGTAATGCAAATTTCGGTATATTGTTACACAAAAAACATAAATGTCAAGGTTGATAAAAAACTGACTGTTTAGTATACTAGATAAAGATTATTAAACTATGTCCAAAAATAAAACCGTTATCATTATCCCAGCGAGGGGTGGATCTAAATCAATTCACAAAAAAAATCTCCACCCAATTTTAGGCAAACCACTTGTTGTCTGGACTATTGAATCTGCTCTTGACTCTCAGCTAGCTGATCGAGTTATTGTCTCGACTGATGATAAAGAAATAGCTAATGTAGCTAAAAAACATGGGGCTGAAATTCCTTTTCTGCGCCCCAAAGAATTAGCCGAAGATGATGTGCCAGATTTACCTGTTTTCCAACATGCTTTGAATTGGCTAAAGAAAAACGAAAATTATATTCCAGATTTTATTGTGCATCTTTGGCCTACTTCACCATTGCGAGAATATGGTAGTATTGATGAAGCAATCAGACTATTGGAAAAAACACCAGGGACTGATGCCGTTCGTTCGGTAACACTAGCGCAAGAAACTCCTTTCAAAATGTGGCGTCTTGATAAAGGCAAATTCCTTCATCCTATACTTAAGGCTGAATACCAAGACTTATACCAAAAAAATGAAACCAGCGAACCTCACACCTTGCCCCGGCAACAACTACCACCTATTTATGTGCAAACAGGATATCTATCTGTTATTCGTTATCAGACAATTATGAAAATGAATTCCATGCAGGGAAAAAATATTCTGCCCTATATACACGATCCCGAAAACTATACCGAACTGGATTCACATAAAGACCTTTTTTACACTAAACACATTTTAAAAAATTATTTAAATGATAAAAAATAAGTATGCCTGTAAATAAAGATAAAATTGCTAAACTTTTTTCCCTGCACGGTAAAATAGCCGTCGTCACTGGCGGTGATGGAATGCTGGGACTAGAATACCAAAAAATATTAAAACTGGCTGGAGCAAAAGTTTATTCTTTTGACATAAAAAGCGGCGTAGATATCACCAATGTCAAAATCCTCAAAAAAGCTGTCAGGAAAATAATACAAAAACATAAAAAGATAGATATCCTAATCAATAATGCGGGTCTCAATCCCCCTCCTGATGACACAGAGAACTACAAGCCTTACGAAAAATTTGAACTAAAGCGTTGGCAAGAAGAAATAAATATTGGATTAACTGGAGCCCTGATCTGTACTCAGGCTATAGTTCCGTCAATGAAAAAACAAAAATCGGGTGTCATTATAAATATATCTTCTGATCTTGGTTTGATAGCACCTGATAATCGTATCTATGACAAAGGAAAATTCAAGTCTTTAGCATATCCGACAGTCAAAGGAGCTATACTGCAATTCACTCGCACTTGGGCTTCATACCTGGCGCCACACGGTATTAGAGTAAATACTTTAGTTCCAGGCGGTGTCTATACGGGCCAGGATAAAAAATTTGTTGAACGCAATACCCGACTAAATATGATGGGACGTATGGCCCAAAAAAACGAGTATAATGCCGCTATTCTCTTCCTATGTTCAAACGCTTCCTCTTATATGACTGCTTCAACTCTGGTTATTGATGGTGGACGTACTGCCTGGTAATTAATTTAATGTATATGAAATATCTAATAACTGGACTTGGAAGCATTGGTTTCCGTCATTTAAATAATTTAGTCACCATGGGTATTCCACGAGAAGATATTGGCATACTAAGGAGAGAAAAAAATAATCCCTGGGGAACTAATAAAATACAAAAAGATCTAAAAAAACATCCTATCTTTCATGATATCAACAAAGCTTTAAAAGAAAAGCCTGAAGCTGTCCTAATCACTAACCCTACTTCCCTGCATCTAGATACAGCCCTAGCGGCTGCTAATGCTGGCGCTCATTTATTTATTGAAAAACCATTATCTCATACCTCAACCAATATTACGAAACTAGAACAAATAGTAAAAAACAAAAAACTAACAGCTATGGTTGCTCATAATCACCGTTACCATCCATTTATCAAAGAAATAAAGCAATGGCTAAAACAAAACAAAATAGGAAAAATAATTTCTATCCGAGCTGAGATGTCAGAAAGGGTTACTGACTGGCACCCTTGGGAAAACTATAAAATTTCTTATGCCAACAGACAGGATCTTGGCGGCGGTGTCATCTTGACTCAATGTCATGAAATTGATTATATTATGCATATTTTTGGACGCCCGCTTACTGTCTATACTACTGGGGGTAGTTTAGGAGAATTAGGAGTGCAGGTTGAAGATATAGTGGAATCTATTTTTACTTTTAATAATAATATTATCCTATCACTGCATCTCGATCACTTAAAAAGGCCACCTCAAAGATATCTGGAAATTATGGGTACTAAAGGAAGAATTTATTGGAACTATTTTCAGGGACAAATTGAATTCATACCTCTTACTGGTAAAAAAGAAATTATAAAAGAGTTAAAAACCTTTGAACGCAACACTATGTATCTTGATGAACTCAAACATTTTCTTAGTTGCCTCAAAAATAGAAAAAAAACAGACATTGATCTTGCTCAAGGCAAACGAGTAGTAGAGATATGTCAGGCTATGTCTAAATCCCTTAAAACTAAAAAAATAGTAAAAATATAATAAATAATATTAGCAAAAAATAAACTCCCAAGCGGGAGTTTATTTTTTTTATCAACCCTATTTAATTTTTTTTCAAATAATACAAACCAGTAGCGCCACTATACTTTGTCTTATATTTGTAATGCAGAATATTGTTTCCCAACCAAGCAAGCAACGAATCAATATTTTTTCTCTTATTCGGCAATTTTGCATCCCTTAAAACATTAGGAATTCTTTTTTTAAAATCTTCCAAAAGATCTTTACCATAAGCGCGATCATAATCAAAAGTATGCCATTTTAATTTCATTTTAAGTTTTCTAGCCCAATCTGTAAAATCAGCTGGACTAAGATAATGAATATCAGCTAGTGTAATAGGAGCATCAAATAAATGCAATAAAGTCATCAATATATAACCGCGTGGATTTATCCAATTGGGGCAGGTCATAATCATTGAACCTTTAGGTTTAAGGTGTTGTTTAAGTAACTTCAAAGTATCAAAAGGCTTATCCATATGTTCAAGCGTCCCTAATGATACAATTACGTCAAATTTACCTTTTACATTTTTTACATTCATTTTTTTAAACTCTAACATAGGATGCTGATAATTTTGTTTGGCTAATTTAATAGCCTCAGCAGAATAATCAATTCCCAAAACTTGCGCCCCCCGTCTAGCAGCTTCATAAACAAAATCTCCGTTGCCGCAACCAACATCAAGTACTTTTTTGCCACGCCAATTTATTTCTTTGATTGCTTCACTCTCATCAGACGGCAAACCTTTATTCTCTTCATATTTAGTAAAATGCTTTCTGTTTCCTTTAGTAAATATCTTGTTATAAATTTTTTTTAAATCTTTATTTTTTTTCATTTAGCAAAGTATTAATAATAAAATTCGCGATTCTTTCACCTGACCGACCGTCAAATTTAAAACATTGTTCCTTGACTATCTGGTCTCTACCTGTTTTATCCAATTCATGATCAGCTAAATAATCATTAATAGCTCTAATCAATTCCTCTTCATTATTGGGTAACTTCAATCCGCCAGTCTCTATAATAGGAATATAATGCTCCCGTTTAAATAATCTTTTAACCGAGCGCCAATAAGGAACCTTAGACGAATTGGCGTCAAAATTGATATTAATTAGCGGAGTATCAAAACATGCGCACTCAATTGACATAGTCGAGCCTTCATTGATTGCTACATCTGCATATTTTACAGTAGCCGCTAAATGTTTAGTATCATCTTCATGAAATTCCCAACCGCTCCTCAAGACAGTAGAACTAGTTGTAGATCTAAACGAACCAGGACGATCAATAATTATATTGGGTATATTCTTCAATGTAGCATCCTCACTGGTATAAGCTGGATGTAAACGTACTAATAACTGAGCTGGATACTTTAATTTTCCCTTATTTATAATGTCGGCTAACATAATAATAATTGCTTTTTCAGTAGGTACTAGCCAAGATCCCATAGCAGAATAAAGAATAACTTTTTTCTCCGGATTGAGCTTCATTTTATGAAAAAATTGCTCTTGTGTTTCTATAAAATTATCTTCCAGATAACGATCAAACTGAGGAATGCCAGAAATAAAAATTTTGTCTTTTGGATAATCTGCATAATAATTAAGCTCTCTGGCTATAATCTCATTATGTACAATCATATAATCAGGATAAATCAAAACAAAATCTTTACTAGTGAGATTGTCCCAACTTTTTATCATTCCAATAACTTTAATATTATTATCTTTTGCGCATCGAATTAATCTAATATCATTGGTTGAATAAATAGTTGGGGAAAAAATTATATCTGGCTTATATTTATCAAAAATTCCTTGATAAATACCTCTTTGGAAAAATAATGGCGCAATACTGCGCAACAGCTTGCGATAACTACCGTACTTTCCCAATAACCAAGCTAAACAAGCTATTATATATTTGTCCAAACGCAAGCGACCACTTCCATCTAGCCCTTCTTTCATTATCTGCAATACTGTATGAGTTGGTATACTATTACGTATTATAAAATTGGCTATAATCTCGCTTCGACTTGCTGGTACTTTAGGTAATTCATCAATTATAACATTGTCATGCTTAAATTCATCTTCATAAAACTCTTTCTTGATATGAGGAACTAGTACAACAAGTTTAAAATTCTTTTCTTTTTTTAGTTCCTTAAAAACATTAGTCCGCAATATATTGCGGGCAATATTACTATCAAAAATATTAATCAAAATAGTTTTCACAGTTTATTCTTAATCTTATTAACTAATTTAGTATAAATTATTACCTTGAATCAAAAATACTTTTACTTTCACTACTAATAATTATAAAGTTATACTCTAAATAAATAATGATTAGTTGGATGTAATTTAAATCCTCGTTTCTTATATAATTCATTAGCAGCCACTCGCTTCGGATTACTGGTTAATTCTATTACTTCAATCTGTTGTTTACTTGCCCATTCAATTAAATCACCTAGAATTTCTCCGCCCAAACCCTTGCCACGCAATGATTCATCTACTATCATATCTTCAACGACCGCCTGTTTTCTCAGAGCTGTTTGACGAGAAAAAATCCAACCCATCCCAACTAATTTTTCATTTTGATACTTAACAACTAAATGCCCACTTAATATAGCCTCATATAAAAAATGTTCCTTAAACTCGGCTGTCGAATCAAGTTGATTAATCAAATTTCTTACTTGTTCTAGACCAAATGTAAAATTTTTCTTAACCCATTCTACGAATTTCTGATTTGTATCATAAACAATATTCTCAGGCAATAAACCGGCAATTGAGACCCATTCATATTCAGAATTTTCTCCATTTAACCTGATTTCTTGCTCTCCAATATCACCTAAATAAAAAAATCCTAAAACTGAAAACTCTTTTTCTTTCCAAACACTATTACCTGGGATATGCATAATAAATTTTACTTTGATATCAACACCTAACTCCTCTTTCATCTCTCTCTTAATCGCCTCCTCAGGACTTTCATCTTCTGACATATAACCACCAGGCAAGTCCCACTCTCCTTTATACGGTTCACTTTTTCTTTTTAACACGAGCAATTTATTATCTTTGATTATAGCCGTGGTCACCGTCACGCGAGGAGTATTAAAAGAACATAGCTCACATTTCATATTTTTATTTTTTTAATTATTTAAATTTTAATACTTTCTAGTGTTTTATAAACACTAACTACAGATTCAGATAAATCATTTACATCAATATCAGCACAGTTAGAAAGTTTATTTCTATTTAGATCTGGCTTAAGATATTTCATTGGATGGTCAGTGTATTCCGCTTCTAAATATTTTGATATAGTAGCTAACTTTTCCTGTGATAAATTTGGATCCATTAAATCTTCATATTTAACCAAAATACCACCTTTACTAATTACGTGAAAAATTAAATCTAGATTTGATTCTTTCCAATATTCCAATAACTGACTAAAAGTATCACCATTATATAATATTTTGGAATGAGAAACACAACAAGACACAGGATTTCTATAAACAGCTATAAGTTTATTATTACTAAGAATTTTGGATAAAAAATAAGCCAACTGCGGTGTTGTCTTCATACCAAACTTACCACTATTAGATAAACCCTCTAACTGAGCAACTAACTTATTTCTATATATTACTCGCTTTATTCTATTTAAGAAACCTTTAGCACGAAAACTATTTAATCCAAAATAATATGATCTCTCAATCTTGGCTTGATTCATGAGTTTATTAAGAATAAAACCAATTTTTTTATTTTCATAAAAACCTAACGGATTGATATCGCTTGGTTTTTTTAATTCTTCTTTACTTCCAAAATTATAACCACAAAGACTAACTAATAACGAAACTATACTAGTGCCACTTCTTGGAAAGCCAATAATAAGACAAGATGAATTACTACTTCTAACCTCTTTATTTATAAAAGAAATTTTCCAAATGTTTTTTAAAAGTCTACTAACCATTTATCATTTTTTAATTATCTTATTTTAATTTTGGCAGGTATGCCATATGCAACACTATTATCCGGCACACTTTTATTACAGAGAGTTAGAGCCCCCACAATAACATCATTTCCAATTTTTATATCCCCAACTATTTTTGATCCTGTAGATAAAACAACATTATTACCTATAACAGGCATGGATTTACCGCCATTTACTTCCTTGAAACCAATTGTAACACCATTAAATATAGTAACATTCCTACCTATTTTCACTCTACCTCCGATAACAATATCAATTAAATGAACCAATCTTAATCCAGGTCCAATTTCAGCAATATAAGATATGTCATTAGAAAAAATATATTGACGAATCACCCCCAATAGCATGGCTCCAGGAATTTTTTTTTGATAAAGATATCTGTTAAACCTATACCAAAAAACACAGGCAAAACCTGGGTAAAAAATAAGTGCAAATATAATATGCTTGAAGATAACAATTTTCTTAGAATTTATATTTACATCTACTTTATGAATTTTTAAATCATATATTAAATAATTCCACATAAACTTTAATCAAAATCTATTACATTATACAATAAACAATAAAATAGTCAAAATATTTATGAATTACTTCTTAATAAAAATAATTCTATTAAGAATCTTCTTTGCCAGCCTAATATCAAATTTATCTAATACAATCAGATTATTCCAATTTATTTTAAACTCAGAAGCAATTCTACTGATATTATGATTACGTAATAACACATAGCAATAAATTGTTATCACATATTCTATTGCCGAACCAATAACCCCTATAAATGGTATTAATAATAAACTTAGTAAAATTATCATAATATTTTTGACTAAAGTCAAAAAAAACATATCTTTCTGCCTTTGCATAGCATTATAAATAGGGGTCTGTAAAAGTAATAGAGAGATAGCAGGCATAGCAATCAATAACACTCTAAATACATATATTGAATCCAAATACCTCGGAAATATTATCGCGACAATCCAAGGAACAACAAAAGCGCTAACTACACCTACTAGTATAAATATAATCAAACTATATTTAAAACTTCTATTTAATATCTGGCCAATTTTTATCTTATACTTAAATTCTCGTGGGAATATTTGTGCTAAAACATCTTTTATTGGCAGTAGTGAAATTAAATGGTTGTAAAAACTCTGAGCTACTGAAAAAATAGCCACCATCTCTACATTCAAAAAATATGCAATAAACCATGGACGTATTTTCTTGGTAAAATCACCAAAGTAATTTGTTAGTAACGCCCATTTGCCATGATTTTTTATAATTTGCCAAAAATAATTTCCTGGCGACCTCTTCTGTTTCAATAAATATAACCCTACTTTTATCAAAAATGGACCAAAAATTATCAAAGATATTAGGTGATAAATCAGTTCTGCATAAATTACTCCTTTAATACCAAAATCAAATAACCACACCAACACTATCACTAATCCCAAATTAATATAGCTCTCCGAAACGCTCCAATTAACCAAATATTTGAACTTTAAATGAGTTTTAAAAATTGTCGTATATAATGTTCTTAATGGTGTGATAAGAATTATAAAAGAAAATAATTTTATGTACGGTAAAACTGAATTGTCATAATATAGCCCAATCAAATCAGTACCAAAAAATAGCAGTGCCCAAAAAACAATTGCTAGTAAACAAACTGATTTGATATAGCCAATAAGTAACGCTTTATAAACATCTGTTTTACCTTCTCCTTTAATGCGATTTAAATCTGCTGTCACTACTTCGCTGATTCCCATAGTAACTAGGCCATTAAAAAAATATACAGCTGTAATAGTCAAAGAAAGCAATCCGTAATGAAAAACTGATAGAAATCTTATTTTTATCAATGAAGTAGCGAACCCAGAAAATTTATTGACAATACTGCCGGCTGAATACATCGCCACACCTTCACCAATAATATGAGTTAAACTTTTATTATCTTGATTTTTATTATCCTTATCCATTATTGACAAAATTTATAATTCTTTTTATTCTATTTTCCCAAGTATATTTTTGCACATCTTGAAAGGCTTGCTCTGCTAAACTATAACTTTCATTTTTATTTTCAATTGCAAATTTAATTTTTTCTGCTAAATCACCAGAATTATCCGCTTCAAATAAATATGCATTATTTTCATTCAATATTTCTGTTATTGAAGGAATATTACTAGCAATTACTGGTCTTTTACTCGCCATATATTCAAATAATTTCATTGGCGAGGTATAATACTTTGAAATATCTTCTCTAGCAGTATTTGGTAAAATTAATAAATCAGCGGCTTTTTGCCAATATGGTATTTCACTATGATTTACATAACCGATAATTACAATATTTTTTTTAGTTTCATACTTTTGTTTAAATTTTTCTATATCATCATCAGTCCCACCAACAAATACCAATTTTATATTATCAGATAATAAATCAGCTACCTGTGCCATAGTATCAACTCCTTTCCAACCGTATAAATGACCAGTATACACAGCATAATATAAATTCTTGTCTAAATTAAGTTTCTCTCTTGCTTCTACTTGACTAATATTGATATCTATTTCATCTATATCAACTGCATTTGGTTCATAAAATAACTTTTCATCAGGTAATTCAAATATTTCTTTAATTTTAGCTAATTTCCACTTATTAGTCACTATTAATCCTTTTAGATTTTTAAACAACGTTTTATAAAAATTTTTCTTTTTTTCAGGAAAATCATGAACTTCATAATAACATTTATCAAAAACAAAAGAAGAAATTAATAATGGTAATGATTCATTTGAATAAATTATATCTTTTCTATTAGCTTTAAATAAAAAATAAATCAGAACTGATAAAGAAAAAAATAAACAACTTACATAAAAACTAAGATTACTAAAAATTCTAAAAGGAAATAAATCAATAGTTGGTAAATAAACTACTTTGAAATTATTTTTTAAATTGTAATAATCTGAATAATCTTGTTTAACACGAAATAAACGCCTAGGCGCTAATAAAACAACTTCTAAATTATTATCAGCAAAAACCTCGCAACTTTTAGCTACGAATAATGAAGCGGCCTTTTCTGAAGGAAATCTGCCATGGAATATCAAAAATAATTTATTCATAAACTTACTTTTTTAATATAAAAAAATGATGATAAGGAGAATCAAACGCAATATAATCTTTCTCAATATGAAACCCTGATTTTAGAATATCTTTTTTTATTAACTTTAAAGGATACTCCTTTTTACCGATTTCCCAAAAATGTTCTCCTTTCATATTGTGTTTTCTACTTAGAATATTAATTTTTTTCTGCCATTTTATTTTTTTGAAAAATGGAATCCTTACTTGCAAAGAAAAATGTCTTCCCCAGTGAGGCAAACTTAGTATAACTTTATTATTAGTAACTCTATGTAGTTCACTTAAAGCTTTGGAAAACTTCTCATAAGGCAAATGTTCAAGCACTTCGGCGCAAACAATCACATCAAAATTATCATCTGGTAAAGGAATTTCTAAAACACTCCCAACAATATCCGGATTAATATTTTTATTAATATCCAAAGTAACAACTTCGTGACCAAAATGACTTAATAAATTGGTAACAATTTTATTTCCACATCCGATTTCCAAACATTTTATACTATTTCCAATCTCTGATACTTCTTTTATTTGACACCAATAATCCATCCACCTTTCTTCATCTAGGTAAGTAGGATTGAAATAATCATTATAATTTTTATTTTGTTCTGGCATTAAATTTATTTAAAAATATTTTTTAAATATTTAATAAAAATAATTTTCATAATAAACAATTGCGAATAAATCCTAAACATTTCATAACGCAATGGAATATTCTCATCTTTTTTATATTTAATTCTACAATAAATAATTTTTATCAAATATTTTAGAATTGATTTTAAGGGATCAATAACACCTTTCTTAAAAAATTGAAAAAAATTTTTACTATTATATTCCAATATCATTCTTGTCAACCTATATTTAACCTTACTTTGATAATCTTTAAAACTTAAATTAATATCCAACGGCACATACCACGGTGAATCAATCTTCCCGATTTTGCAGTCTAATTTTTCAATATTAATCCTTTCATGCATTTTTTTAACAAATCTTGCGCCGCTTTTCTTATTAAAAAATCTTGACTGGTAATAAGTTTTATATTGCTTTAATATTTTTCCAGTATCTTTATTTGTCAGATAATAAGCGACATTGTAAACTAAAAATTTTTCACTGCTTTCTTCAGATATTCTTTTTATCTCATTCTTCAATTCTTCAGACATTATTTCATCAGAATCCAAATAAAAAAACCAATTATAAGCAGCTGCGTCAAGCATTCGATTTCTCTCCAAAGCAAAATCGTCAATCGGAGTATTTAATTTGCTTTGCTGAATAATCTTACATCCGAACCTTTTTGCAATCTGCAAGGTATTATCACTGCTTCCCCCGTCTGAAATGATAATTTCACAAAAACCTCTAAGACTTTCCAAACATTTTCCCAAAGTTTTACCGGAATTATAAGTCAATACTCCTATACTCGCTTTTATACACTTATTTTTTTCCATATTTTCTTTCTTATAAAATCTATAAACTTTCTATTTAAATCAACGGCTTTGGTTAATCTCATTTTAAACAGACAAAAATTCATAGTTCTGTCAATTTGTGTTCTTTTAATATTAAATAAATCATCACCTTTATTAATCAAACCTTCGTTTATTGTAAAAGCCGCCTTAAAATCTGATTTTTTTATAAATTCAACAACCTTGTCATTCTTATGGCCAAAGGCATAAGCCATATATTTAGGTGTTATGCTTAACTTTTCTGCAATAATATTTCTGCAATACAAAACCTCTTCTGCTAGTTTATCTTGATTGTCAATAATATTTTTCAAATTCAGATGATTGTGTCCATGTACTTGAAAACTGACTAAACCGCTGTCTGACATCTCTTTGATTTGTTCCCAGTTCAATCTTGGTAAATTTTTTGATTTGGCAGTTGATTCCAAATTAGTTGTTAAAAAAATTGTGATTGGAAAATTAAATTTTTTAACCAAAGGAAACACATTGTAATACATAGATTCAAAACCATCATCAAAAGTCAAAGCAATAGATTTTTTATCTAATATCGTTTCTCCTTTTACATACTTTACCACATCATCCAATTTCACTATTTTATAATTTCTAATCAAATAACCAATTTGTTTATTAAAATCTTTTATATTCACATTCAGCTTCCAATCTGAATCATCAATTGAATGATACATTAACACACCAATATCATTACTTTTGATAAATTTACTAATAATAAAAAAAAATTTATATATTATTTTTTTTATTATTTTATTCATTTAACATCTCTAAATTATTTTTACTACTATTAAAAAATACTACCTGAGACTCAAAATTTTCCTGTAAAAAATCAAATAAAATATCATAATTCTCCTTAATTGTGCTTCTCCAATTATTGTCATCAATTATTATGCTTTCACGAGCAAAATAACCTCTTTTACTAATCCTGTCATCCCATTCTCTATCATTAATTCGAAACATGACAACTTTACCTGATTTTGGCAAAAATTTGATATATCTTTCAATCGTCTTTATATTTATTCTTTTATCAAAAATAGATAACAAATTTTGCCAATGACCCTGATCAATAATCACTCTTTCCTTCCCCGCTGCTTTGATATATTTGGCATTACTTTGAAAATAACAATTCATCAGTTTATAATAAAAAATCTTCCATGACAATGAATATTTTACTATATAATAAAAAGTTATCATACAAAAAAATGGATTTTTTATAAAAAAAATCAAATTATAAAATAACAATTCCTTATTATTATCAACTATGATTATTTGATAGCCATAATCTTTTTGTAATTTTTTTGCCGTAGTCGTTTTACCGCTGGCTGGCAAACCAAAAAATTCCATTTATTATTTTCTAAATTTGATTAGATATGATTCTGAAAAAAACTTACTAACAAAATTCAATTCAAATTTTTCCAAAAATCTATATAATAATTTACTCAACCAAACCGAACTAAAAAAAGGAAAATTGACTGTTACCGGATATAATTTTATATCCTTAAAATTATTTTCTAATAATATTTTTTTCATTTCTTTTGGACTTATTTGACCCTTATGAATATCAGATATTTTCCTACCTAATATTTTATTTCTCAAATTTTTAGGTGTTTTGGTAATAATTATTCCTATACCATCATCAGCTAATAATTTATATATTTTTTCAATAACTATTTTTTTATCTTTCATATACTCAATAGCCCGCGAGGAAAAAAATAAATCATATTTTTTATCCAAAAAAACTCCTGTAAAATCACCATCAATATATTCGTTAACAATCGAACCAAATCTATCCTTAGCAATTCCCAACATTTCCTTTGAAATATCAACCAAACTAAAATTTCCTTTATCATTTTTATCGATAAAAATTTTAGTCCATGTGCCAGGTCCTGGCCCAACTTCCAAATAATTAGAAAAAATAATATCTTTACTATGTTTTAAAATTGATCTTAATGTCATTTCATAGCCTGCTTTTTTCAATGGCGTTTCCAACCAACGTTTATATTCATACTCATATTTATATTTATTTTTTACAACATCGTTATAAAAATTTTTTATATCATTATGTTTCATATTTTGTTTATTGAATCAATAATTTTCTTTATCAAAGAATCTAAACTATGATTATTTATTATTTCCGCTCTAGAATTTTTATTAAAATCATTTAATAGAAGCAATGCTGTGCTTTCTACCTTAGAAATATCAGATACAAAACATTCACTTGGAACTATATTTTCAAACGCTTCGTTGGTCGTAACTACTGGAATATTGCAAGCCATCGCTTCTAACACCGCTTTATCTAAACTTCCTGTCTTGCTTAAATTGATAAATAAATCAGCTTGTTGATAATACTGCAAAACATTTAAATGAGGCATTGATCCTTTTAATACAACTTTATCTTCTAATAAATTATCTCTTAAATATCCGTTAACCTTATTAAAATATTTTTTATCTTCCTTGTATATCGGACCGCCCACAATGATAAATTTCAATTCAGGAATCTTTTTAATAAGATTTTGATATATTTTTATCATTTCTAAAATCTGCTTAGTGGCTGAAAATCTACCTACTGAAAGCAAAATCTTTCCTCTTGTATTTTTCTCTGCTGGTTTGAATATTTCTGTATTAATTCCATGACCCATTACATACAATTTTTTACTTGGCAATCTAAAACTTTTTTCTGAAGCAGTGAAGATTATATGAACTAATTTTTCGGCTATTCGCAACTTCCAATCAACATTTTTATGGGTGTACCATAAACTAATCCTTTTTTTCCACATTCTCCATAATAATCCTCCTAATATTACATACTCCGTATTCATATGAACAAAAACTCTATCGTAATTATTTTTCTCTTTTAAAATATTTCTGTAAAATCTATACAGATATTTTAATTTTGACTTTCCTGATTCTTTACCCAATGAAACAACTTTAACATTTTCTGGTAACCTATAATCCCCTTTGTACAAACAAATCACGGTTATTTCTTCACAAAAATTACTAAACATACTCAGCCATTCATGAAAAAAGCTAAGATTATCATCTTTAATATCTACAACTTGTGTGATTATCAATAATTTCATTTATTTTTTTCTGGGGTTTTTAGAGACTGGCCAATCTTTAATAATTATTCTTTTTCTTCTTCTGTCTAATTCAACGACCAATTTTTGTTTGCCCTTCCATTTTAATTCTCGAATAAACTCAACTGGCAGGGTCAAGCGATAGCTACCGCGCATAGTTTTTAACAATTTACGAATGTTTCTTAATTGAATTTTTGTTCTAGCCATATTATTATGATTTATCGTGTGATTAATCGTACGATTAATCACTATAATTAAATGTAAATATTTTTATTTTAATAATATACGCTGTTTATCGTTCCTGTCTGTTTGCCGGCAGGTAAGCGGATGAATTTATTTTTTGATTGCCCAAACTGTAACAGCTGGAAATAATAGTTCTCTTTGTTTTTGATCAATTTTGTATAAAAATTTTGATATATCATATTCCCATTCAAGAATTTTTTTAGCTAAACTAACTTTTTCAGCAGTATCAGTATTAAATAATTTTAAAAATCTTTTGTGATTTGGCATTTGATGATAAGTAATTTTTTCAATCCTTGCTCCATTATTTTCCAAAATCTCACATACTTTTTTTTCTTCGAGATATCTTACAAATTTATTTTCGGGCAATATTCCTGGAAAATTATTTCCTAAATATACTTGAAATTTTTCTTTAACTGAACTTGGGTAAAGTGCATGCCCTAAATCATATCTATGAATAATATAACCCCCTTGTTTCACGTGTTCTATACTGTTGATTAAAAATCTTTCTAATTGTTTAACATGTTCTAATACACTTAAAGAAATACAAATATCAAAATTTTTATAATCTTCAATTTTATTATAAGCTAATTGATTAAAAATTTTTGCGTTTTTAAAATTTCTCAACAGATCAGTTGCTACTTTGGCGTTACTAGCACTAGGTTCAACACCGACATAGTATAAATTAGGGAATCTTTCTAAGAGAGGAATAATGGCTTTTGATTGTCCACTCCCAAATTCTAAAATTTTTGTACTTTCTTTAATTAAAAATTGACTCACTAATCTTTCCATAAAATAATCTTTTGGTTGTATTGTCATATTAGTTGTATTAATAATATACTCACGTGGGAAACTTATATTTATATTATACACTATTTGTTATTCCTACGCGCAGGCAGACGAGGCATTTAGCCTCGCCCTTTCTCCTGTTATTCATACCTGTATGGGAATATCAAATAAATAATTTTAATTTATTCTTTATAAATTTCGTCACTTTATCAACCGCTTCATCTACAGACAACTTGTCTGTTTTAACTTCTAAATCCGGAGTTTTTGGCTGCTCATAGACATTATCAATACCAGTAAAATTAACAATTTCTCCTTGTCTGACTTTTTTATAAAGACCTTTCACATCCCGTTGTTCACAAACTGCCAAAGACGCATTAATATATATTTCATAAAAATTATCAAATTTATTTTTAAATTCTTCTCGTTTAAATTTGCAAGGAGATATTAAAGCAACAATCACTACTACACCGTGCTTACTCAACATATTTGCCAAGAATCCAGCTATTTCCATATTTTTTAACCTATCCTCTTTACTAAATCCTAAATGATTATTTAAATTCTGACGAATAACATCGCCATCCAAAATTTCACAATCAATGCCTTTAGTTTGTAAATTATCAAAAACTTTGTTAGCGATAGTGCTTTTACCAGAGCCCGATAAACCAGTCAGCCATAAAATTGCCCCTTTTTTCTTTACTGAACTGGCAATATCTTCATTGGCATATTTTTTATCCTTAATAATTACACCAGCGGCTACGGTATTATTACTAATTTCATCAATTAGAATAAAATTACCCAGATTTTTGTTTTGAATATAAGGATCAAATAATATTTCTTCGTTAGTATTAATAATAACTCTGCCAATTTCATTCAAATGCAAAGTCTTGGCTTTTTTTCTATGTAAATTATCAGTATTAATTCTATACCTCAAAACATCCAGTGAACAACGGATCTCTTTACTAGTGTGTTTCAAAATATAAGTCCTACTTAAATCTAAAGGTCGTTTGTCTAACCAACAAAGACTAGCTTCAAAACGACTAGCTATACGTGGTAAATTATCTTGTCTAACTACTATATCACCCCGACTAATATCAATATTATCCTGCAAAGAAAAAACTATGCTTTGCCCAGCTGAAGCTTCCTTGACTTGATTTAAACCGAGAATAATAGATTTAACTATACTTTTTTGTCGAGAAGGTAGAATCATTATTTCTTCCCCTTTTCTGAAAACCCCACTTTCTACTAAACCAGCATAATATCGATGATCTTGATCTGGTCTTAAAATTATCTGAACAGGTAAACGAAAATCAATTAGATTTCTCTCACTAACCACTTGAATATTTTCTAAATAATCCAATAAAATCCAGCCTTTATACCACGGCATCTTGCCGGTACTTTTGGTAACCATTTCTCCTTTTAAAGCTGAAATAGGTATAAAAGTTAAGTTGGAAATATTAAGTTTTATAGAAAATTCTACAAAATCTCTTTTTATTTTATCATAAACAGCTTGGCTATAATCAACCAAATCCATCTTATTTATCACAATCGCTACATGCTGAAGACCTAAAAGACTGGCAATAAATAAATGCCGTTTTGACTGTCTTAGAAGCCCCTTTCTAGCATCTACCAATATCAAAGCTACTTGAGCGTTAGAAGCTCCGGTTACCATGTTTCTGGTATATTGTTCATGTCCAGGAACATCAGCAATAATATATTTTCTCTTATCAGTAGAAAAATAGCGATAAGCAACATCAATCGTAATTCCTTGTTCCTGTTCAGCGCTTAAGCCATCTAACAGAAAAGCAAAATCTAAATCTTCTCCCCCATTTTTCTTTCTTATCTTTTCTAAAAGTTCTAACTGATCACTGTAAATAGCATTACATTCGTAAAGCAAACGACCAATTAAGGTTGACTTACCGTCATCAACACTGCCAGCCGTAGTTAAACGCACTAATTCTTTATTTTTCATCTTATTTTCTTCCATTAAAAATAGCCTTCCCGTTTTTTATCTTCCATTGCAGAAAGTGAATTATTATCAATAACTCTATTTTGCCTTTCTGATATTTTTTCTTTTTCTAATTCCTTAATAATACTGTCCAAATCTTTGGCTGAGGAAAAAATTGCTCCAGTAGACGGCGCACAACCTAAAGTCCTAAACCGCGCCATTCTAGAAAACACCTTTTCTCCTTTCTGAGGCTGAACATGATCTCCAACTTGCAAATAAACGCCATTACGCTCAATCAAATCCATTTGTTGCGCAAAATAAAGCGGAACCATTTCTATTTTTTCTCTCTTAATATATTGCCAAATATCCATTTCTATCCAATTGGAAAGAGGGAAAACACGCACACCCTCTCCTTTTTTTATTCTAGTATTGTATGTATGCCACAATTCTGGTCTTTGATTTTTAGGATCCCAGATACCCTCTTGATTACGATAAGAAAAAAATCTTTCTTTGGCCCTAGACTTCTCTTCATCACGCCTAGCACCGCCAATAGCGACATCAAACTCATGCTTTCTTAAAATTTCCAATAGGGGCTTAGTCTTTTTATAATATATATATTCCTCACTTCCGGCATCTTCTGATCTAAAGGACATAGCTTGAGACTCAGTATTTTGATGAACAATTAATTCAACACCAATCTTCTTAGTATAATAATCTCTAAATTCTATCATCTCTTTAAACTTATAACCGGTATCAATATGCAAAAACGGAAAAGGAATCTTACCGGGATAAAAAGCCTTATAAGCTAAATGTAGCAATACCGAAGAATCTTTACCAATAGAATAAAGCATTACTGGATTATTAAATTCAGCAGCCACTTCTCTTAAAATATGGATACTTTCGGACTCCAAAAAATCTAAATACTCTATATTATAATCACTCATTTTATTATTTTATATACTTAACAAACTTTTTTGCTTTATCCCACGATAGCTTATACTTATCAAGTGTTTCTTGTCTGGTTAAAATATTTTTTATTTCTTCACTAGCACCTTGAATTAACCTTTTCCTTAACATTTTATTATTTATAAACTCTTTCATAGCTTGAATAAATCTGTCTTCATCTCCCACCGGAACCACCAATCCATTAATATTATTTATCACCACTTCACCAGCTAAGCCAACATTAGTCATAATTACTGGGGTGCCACAAGCTAATGACTCAACCGCTGTCATTCCCCAACCCTCAGCCTTGGAACTGATTAACAGAGCATCAGCGCCCTTGTAATAACTCGCTAAATTATCTTGCCAGCCAACAAATTTCACATTATCAGTAATGTTTAATTTTTCCGATAATTTTACTAAATCATTTTTCAATTCTCCGTCACCCACTATTATCAACTTTATTTTTTTATCAATATTATCTTCTTTTATTTTAGCCATGGCTTTGAGCTGTAATTCAACATTTTTTACTGGCGCCAACCTTTGCGCAGAAACAAAAATAAAATCAGCATCATATTTTTTATGCAAATCAAAATCTACTTCCTTGTTTTGCAGAGACTGGCAATCAACATAAATCGGCACTTGAGTAATCTTTAGAGGATCTACCTTAAATTTCTTCACCAATAAATCTACCAAGCGCATACTCACTACTCGAACACTATCAGCTCGTTTGACCACATATCTGGCTATTCCTTTTCTTACAAAATTATATTTTTCAAAACCATGTATTTGAATTTCCAAGCCAAGATTATATTTTCTTGCCAATTTCACTCCAAGCAGTCCTAAAAAATAAATATCTTGGATGCTAATTACATCAACTTCTTTTTCCTGCAACAACTTTTCGGCTTTTTCTTTTATTTTTTTTAATTTACTGATTTTATTATTACCGCTGACTCCATAAGCAAATATATTTTCGCCTAATTCTACTTGTTTATCATTTTCTGCTGGCACTATAACTGTATAACTATTTACCAGGTCGCCATAAACCTTAACCCGCTTGGCTAAAGACGAATCTGGATTTAATATTGATTGATCTAGACCTAAACTTAAAATATTCATATTTTTATTGTTTTACCCTGTTAAATAATTTTAAATTTTTAGTATAACCCACATAATTCTTATTGTCCTTAGAACTTCGGAGTACATATACATAATACATTCAATTTGATTTAAAATTATTTAACAGGGTAAAAATACTTAAATGCATAGCTAAAACATCATCCCAATTAAAATCAAAATCATCAATCACATTTCTTTTACTAAAATCTTCATAAAACTTAGGATCAGTGAGACTTTTCATCTTATTCTTAATATCATCCAGTGAGCTAGGATCAATTTTTATCCAATTGGAAGTATTGATTGGCAAAAAATTCTCTTTAGTCATTAAAACTGGCAAGCCTATACTTAAACATTCATAAACTTGATTCGGCGAAATGTCTGTCCAACTCGGCAAAATAAAATAATATGAATTTACAATTTTCTTCAATAATTCATCCTGTCTCATTTCCGAAATAAAATTAACCCGCCCTGCTATGTCCAACTTTTTTACTAAATCAATAAGACTGTTCTTTTCCGGACCTTTGCCTATTATGGTAAAAGTAAAATCTTTATTATATTCTGCAAAAGCAATTAAAGCTGATTTGATATTCTTTACTTTTATTAATCTGCCAAAATAAACTATTTCCTTATTGATACTTTCTCGCTTAGGAATATTTTCAAACACTGGAATGGGATTATAAATTGTTTCCAATTTATTGGCATCAAGGCTATAATACTTGGCAAATAACTCTCTTAGCGGATCAGAATTAAAAATTATTTTAACAGCGCCCTGAACAACTCTTTTACTCAGATTAAAAAATCTTTTATATTGCAAAAATATTTTATCGTTATAAAATTGTTCCAAAGTGATGGGTTTATTGCCTGTATTGATATATTTTTCCCAAATAAAATCCCCGCCAATTCTAATAATATATTTCTTCCTTATAATTCTAGTAGCCAAATAAACTGGCAGACCAGCAGATGAGTAATCAAGCGAATAAACTAAATCGCATTTTTTTAAATTTTTTAAAACTGCAAAAAAATATTTGAAATAATTTAACAATTTATTTGATCGTTTTATTCTTTTAACAGGATAAGTATAATTCTTGTCAAAATCATACCTATTTTTATCTGAATAAGTAATCACGCTTACTTGATGACCGGCTAAAACAAGTTTATCGGCTAGTCTCGCTGTATAAATAGCCGGGCCACCCGGCTCTGGCTCAAATATGCCGGTAGTAATTAAAATTTTCATAAAGAAGTATAAGGTATAAAGTATTAAGTATTAAGTATGGATAAAAAAACCTCTCTCATTTGCTTGGTGATTTTGTCCCAAGAATAATTTTCCAAAACTAATTTTTGTCCATTTTGAACAATTCTATTATATAAATCCTTGTCTTCAATATATTTTTTTACAGCCTCGGCAATGCTCTTTGGATTTTTTACTTCACAAAACAGACCAGTCTCTCCGTCAATCAAAAAATCAGGAATACCCCCGACTGGAGTTCCAATAATAGGAACACCCACTGCCATTGCTTCTAAAAATGAATTTCCCAGCCCTTCTGATAAAGATGGCCTGATAAAAATATCAGCTAGGCGCAAATATTTAACCATATCTTTATGCTCCATAAAATTTTTCAAAATGACCCTATTTTCTAATTTTAATTCGCTAATAGTCTTTCTCAAATTTTCTAGTTCTTCTCCTTTTCCAATTTGCAAGAATTTCACATTATCTGGCAAATAAACCAAAGCTTGAACCACATCATTTAGCGCGTTTTTGTAATTCAACCTGCCTGTATGGATCAAATATTTTTCTCCTTCTTTCTTATTAAGCTCTAGCTTAATATCACCAGGCACGTCGTTACTAAATTTTTGACTGAATTTATCTATATCTACTCCGTTTGGAATTACTGAAATTTTACACTTCACTCCGTTGTCCAAAGCGCGTTTTTTCAAATAATTACTGATAGCAGTAATAAAATCTGCTCTACGAAAAACTGATAAATGCCATGGCCTGATTAAAATACGGTATAAAAACTTATTTCCACCAACATAACGCCTGAGATATTCTTCTTCATCTCCTTCTTGCAGAGTTAGCACTAATTTCACTTGCGGAAACTTCTTTTTCAAAAATACGGCGGCAATACTGGCCTGACTGGCCATTAAAGACCAAGCAATATCATATTCATTTTTTTGATATAATTTTTTTGCTTGAATATATCCCCAAAATGGCAGTAAAAATTTATCTAAAATCCTGCAGCCAAAACCAACGCGATAAATATTAATATTATTATTTTTATCTTCGCGTGGTAATTTTTTATCCATGCGCGCGCAAATAAGATCAAATTCGTAATCCTGCATTCTTTTTGTAATTTCATCTACAGCCATCTCGGCACCGCTCATAAATGGATAATATGCAGTTGAGAATATTAATATTTTTGACTTTTGTTCTGACATATTCTTGTTTAGCAGCAAACCGCTTTAAGCGACCCGGACCACTAATATTATTTTAATTTATCTTGCCAGTACGCAATTGTTTTTTTAAGACCATCTTGCCAATCTATTTGTGGTTGCCAATCAATTTTTTCTTTAGCAAGCGATATGTCTGGTTTCCGACGAACTGGATCATTTTCTGGCAAGGGTTTATAAACGAGTTTACTACTACTGCCTGTTTGTTTGATAATCTCTTCTGCCAGTTCTTTGATGGTAATTTCTTGAGGATTGCCAATATTTATCGGCCCTACAAATCCATCCGTATTCATAAATTTAATCATCCCCTCTACTAAATCATCAACATACATAAAACTTCGTGTTTGCTGACCTTCACCGTAGATTGTTATTAGCTTATTTTCCAGCGCTTGAATAATAAAATTGGTTACCACTCGGCCGTCATCACCTGCCATATTTGGACCAAAAGTATTGAAAATTCTTATTACTCTGATATCTATTCCGTACTCTCGGTGATAATCAAAAAATAGCGTCTCAGCGCAACGCTTGCCTTCGTCATAGCAACTACGCGGGCCAATTGGATTTACATTACCCCAATACTCTTCTGTTTGCGGATGCACTTTCGGGTCGCCATATATTTCTGAGGTTGAAGAAAACAAAATTCTAGCTTGATATTTTTTTGCCAGTTCCAAAGCATTGATTGACCCAGATACATTTGTTCTGACAGTCTCCACTGGATTTTTTTGATATTGCGGCGGTGAAGCTGGACAAGCTAAATGATAAATCTGATCAACTTTCATATCAGGCAATTTGTTTATGACATCATACTCAAACAGAACAAAGTTATTATCGTTTTTAAAACTTTCTAAATTTTTTTTGCTACCAGTAAAAAAATTATCCATCACAATAACTTTATGCCCTTGGACTAGTAATTTTTTAGCTAAATTTGAACCAATAAATCCAGCTCCGCCGGTAATTAGAATTGTTTTTTGTTCAGGCATTTTTAGTTTAAAATTATTATTATTTATTATTAGCGATTAACTTATTGTTTATTTCTTCAACTACTTTCCA
>DAOUWZ010000009.1 GCA_030666865.1 bacterium
AATTTTTCTTTTTCATTTTGCATTTTTATTTTTGATATTTGATTTATTATTATCCCGTTCTTAATTTATTAACATTTACCAACTTTTGCTGTTCATAGGTATCAAGATTGTAAGTGTTATAATAAAGCTCTATCAAACTCTGAGTATCAAGCCTGGCTACTGATAAGCCAATACTACCCAAACTCGAAGACACAAAATCCAATCTTTTTTCAAGCATTTCTTGATATTGTTCAAATTTTTCTTTTTTTAATTTTATTGTTGTCGCCGGCGCAAAAACTCCAGCCACTTTTTCAGAATATTTTTTTTGTCCTGCTTGGCTGACAGGACTGTATGGCACAACAATATAAAATTTTTTACTCATAATATCACCAAGATCAACAAGTTCTTTGACATATTCCCGATAATCACTTATCTGCACCCTTAATAATTCATTAGTCAAAGCTTTTTCTCTCTCAGATAATTTTTCAATGTATGCATCCACATTCAATTTTCTTGATTGAATAACTATTTGCAAAGCAAAATCAAGGGAATTTAAAAAACTAACATAAGCAGAAATAGTCGCATTTTGTTCATCTTCAGATTTTAGAGCAAAATTTATTGAAGATACCAAAAGTACAGCCCTCAATGTTCCATCTTTAAGAACTACGGCATTATTTTTAATCTCAGCAATATCAAGATATTTTTGCGTTGATACTGTAATTTTATTTCCAGCTAATTTTTTTGATTTCATTATATTTATATCAAAACTAAAAATGTAAAAATAAAAATGATAATTAATTAAATAAATTCTAATATCCAAATAAACTGTTAAAAATCCAAATTAGAAAGCTCAAATATCAATTCAAATCCAAATAATTAAATACTAAGTTAATCGCCTTTCTTGTTTTTACTGCTTAAAATAATTTTTGAAAATATTAATGTTAATTCTTGAGCTTCTTGCCATAAATTCCTAGTCTTTTCTTTAAAATCTGAATTTGCCTTAATAATCATTCTTAACCAATGTTTTGTTTCTTTGGCTTCTTTTTTACATATTGCTATTTTATGTTGAAAATCTTTTTTTGATTCTGCTCCATCTGCTTCTGCATAGTTTGCCCCAATACTGGTAGCTGATCGTATTACTTGACTAATCAAAGGTCTATTAATTTCATTTCTTGGTAATTGTTTTACAAAATCTATTATATTTTCTCCAAACCTAGCTGTTCTTTCTTCTAGATCATATTTTACATTTGGATTTTGAGCTTGATTTGGCATTTGGATTTTGTAATTTAGGTTTGGATGTTTATTATTTTATTTTTGATGTCAGCCTCGTCAGCTAGACGGGTTTGATTTATTATTCCTCTCCCTTATAATACCCACCAGTATTCACAATCAAAGAAAGCTCTGACAAACGTGATGAATTTATTAATTTTTCATCTTTCTTCACTAGACTAACTGCGCTAACTTCTTCAATCTCAGAGGCTTTATCTGCCTTCGATACTACTTGAACTTCTTTTCTCCAAATACGAAGTGACGGTCTAACCGCAGTTTGGATTACATTTAAAATAAAAAGATGAAAGGGTGTACCATTAATTTTTAAAAAAGCGAAAGCACCGGCTATAACCACCAACATCAAAGTTGACACCAAAAATAGCGAAAAATCAAATATCTTATTAAAAATAAAAGTAATACCCATGGTTAGAATTATTATCACAAATTGTCTAACCGTGATTGGACCTAAAATTTTATTCTCAACATCAATAAATTGTGGTACTAGGAATTGCTGCATAAATTTAATTCAAAACTCAAAATGTAAAAATAAAAATGATAATTAATAATTTAAAATTATTTCTTTCCTTTTTGAATTCTTTCTTTTTCATTTTGCATTTTTATTTTTGATATTTGATTTTATTCTAATACTTCATCTCTTTATTCAAATCTGTTATTTTCTCAAATTCCAACAAAGATAAGGTTTCTGTTCCAGCGCTAGTTTTAATGTCAATCACCCTACTGATTGATTTTCCGGTCTCCATACTTTCTCTGCCAATATCAACATACAATTTATAAAGCGGCGACTGGCGCCAGGCTTTTATACCCTCTACTTTCTTTATAAAAGATTCCTCACCCAAAGCATCAACTTTTTCTTTTATCATTTTAATATTATCCAAAGAATTTGTCCCGGCTCTTCTTAGTTCTGAAATGCCCAAATATCTCAACTCGTCTATTGGACTTCTTAAATGCGAAACTTGCCGGACATCCTCCATCTTTGGTCTTGGAGAATCTGACACTGTTTTTCGTATTACTCCGGAAGAACCAATTGTATCTTTCTTGATATCCAAATCTTCTTTCGGTTTAATAGTTGGCTGCTCAATCAATTGTGAAATTTCCGGGGCTTTGGTTAATTCTGGCTTTTCTTCTTCCAGTTGATCCGCCAGTTCTTCATGATAATCAACTTTTTTATCTAAATCTTCTGCTTCTTCTTCATCTTTTTTTGAAAAATCATAAATATCCTCTGACTGTTTAATTAATTTATCAAGCTCTGTCTCTGGTTGTTTTGACTTATTTTCAGCTTCAATAATTTTCAATTTTTCTTCCATCAATAAAATCAATTTATCAGCATCTCCTTCGGAAAAACCTAATCCCCCTTCCGCTACCCGACGAACCAATACACTTTTGGTATCAGGTTTCTCACGCACATGTTTCAATCTAGCTAAAACAACATTTTTCAATTTGTTTTTTACCGCTTCATCATTTAATTGCAATCCGCTTTCTAATATCACTGCTTCTACATAAATTCCAAGATCAACCGCAGCTGATATGCTTTTGGCTGTAGCGATTTTTTGCACCTCTTCTTCATCTTCAGTATTGAAATAAAAAGCCGCGCCACTATCCTTGTGCCAAGGAGCAGGTGCTGGTGGAGCTAATCTATCTTCTACCGGTTCTTTTGGTATTAAACCTTCTTCATCAAACAACTTTTCTTCCAGAACAGGTTGTTTAGTTTCAATTCGTTGTTTAGGTATTTCGGTGTCAGTAATCTTTTCACCATCAAATTTTTTCAATTGTCCGCCGATCAAAACTTTGTACGAACCATCTTTATCTTTGACAACGATTTCGTCAGACACATCGAAATCTAATTTATCTTTCTCGGTTTGCTCATCTAAATTGTTTGGGTTGTCTGTCATATTATTTTATATAAATTTATATAATTTCTAATTAACCTAATTATTCTAATTTCTAATCAATCACCAACAATCAAACTCCAAAATACCACACCTCCCTTTCAGTTAATTCATTGCAATATAATTTATTTTAACTTATTTCTAATAGAATTAAAAATTAAATTCAATTCTTTTGCCTCCTGCCACAATACTCTAGCTTCATCTTTTAATTCAGCAACTGCTACACTTGTCATTCTTAACCAATGCTTTGTTTCTCTAGCTTCTTTCTTACAAATCCCAATCTTATGATTAAAGTCCTTTTTAGATTCAGCGTCATCAGCTTCACAATAATTAGCTCCTACACTAGTACCTGCCTTTACAAGTTGATTGATAATTGACATAGTAACTGTATTTTTTGGTATTTTTTTAGAAAACTTAATAATTTCTTCACCAAATCTAGCTGTTCTTTCTTCTAAATCATATTTTCTACCTCCCTCCTCCTTGGTCATTGATGTTTGATTAGATCAATTAGAAATTAGGTAATTACCTGCCTGCCGACAGGCAGGAAAATTTTATTCTTTTATTCCCAAACTATTTCTCTAAATATAACTTATTTTCTTTTTCTATAATTTCTTTCCACTTAAATTCTCCGGATTCCAGATCTCCGTACGCAATAGCAATATACTGTTTATCACCCGCCTGCCCTTCGTAGCCTTGGCGAAGTGGGGCCCGTTTCAATTCATTGACCAATTTAATAGCCAATACGGCTGATTCATTTTCAGACAATCTTAAAATATCTTTCAAAATATGCTGCAAAAAATAAGAAAGATAAACTGGCTCTCGCAATCCTTTGGAAAAATGTTCAGCCAACTGGGCGGTAAATTTCTTTTGCAAATGCGCTACAAATATTTCTTTGATTTTTTGATCTCGCTCAAATATCTCATCCAAATGCCCAAAATACGCCAAAGTATAAAGCCCGGCCACAATCTTTTCTTTATCTTTGCTGTTTATCGCCTGATGAAAATATTTTTGGAACTGTGCTGGTTTGATATACAACTTTTTATCTTTCGTCATCTCAGATTTTATACTATTCCAATTCAAAGAAGACAAAATATATTTTTCCATCAATTGATTTTGTTTATTAGCAATTTCTTTAGGAATTTCTCTAGTAATAGAATTAACTCCCTTAGTCGTACTAAATAAACTAAATACGCCGTCGATAACTTCTGATATATTTGGCTTATTTATTGATTCTACTGTTCCTTTGTTGAATATTCTAACACCTTCTGTTTTATCATCTATAAACAAATACACCTCCTCAATACCAGACGGATCCAAAGAAGAAGTTTTTAACACCTTGTAGAAACTCAACAAATGTAAAACTTTACGCCTTTCTTCTAGTCCAATCTTCTTTTTATTTTGTAATTTATCAAGATATTTATTAATATTAACTAAATCAAGTGGTTTATTGTTATTTTCTTTATAAAAATCCTGTAACAATTTCCCAACTGTCATTATGTTATGTTGCGGACTAGAATGATTCTCTTTTAATTGGTCTTCATCTAAAATTTCATATGAAAATAACTCCTGTTTATTTTCTTGCAAAGCTTCAAGAACTTTCTCTTTATATGCATCCCTGTCAGCATAAACAAAAATTCTCATCATACAAACATCAAACAAATCAAAAAAAGTTTGATCAATAAAAGAATCAATATTGTACTGCTCTACCCAATACTTCATAAAAAAATCTGACAATTCCTCCGCTTCTATTCGATTTAAAGTCAAAAACTTAAATTTTATATAATAATCAAAATATACCCTATATTTATCAGGATAAGTATCTTTGAATTCATCATTACCTACTAATACATCTTTCATATTTTTAATATAGGCATAAGCCTCTTTGGTTAAATTAAACATCAATATCTCATCAGCCATTTTTTTTATATGGTCAAATGTATCATTCTGGGCCAAATTGTTCATTAAATTTTTGTCAATCATAATTTAAATATTTTATCTGCAATTGCGTCAAGTGAAGGATTTTTTTCAATTTGCTTAATAGCACTCATGAGATTACGATAAAGAGTTGAATTTAACTCTCCTTGAGCAAGCATTTTATCCAAAACGCCAGTGGTTCTATTGGCATTATATAAATTCATAATAATATTTGGATTCATTTCACCTTTAGGTATCTGTGCAGCAATATGCGGACCAATTATTTTAAGTACGGACAAACCTAGCTTACCCATTTCAAAATCCCTACCTCCTTCATTGTTAGGTCTTTCACCTCCATACGCCAATCGGTTAAAATTACGAGCCACTTCACGCGGATTACGCTTCATTATCTCAGCCAATGCCGCTTTGACATGATCTTTTTCTGACATCCATTTATACTCTCCATGTTCAACATTAACTGTTCTAGCTGTCTCCCAATGACCAATTTTTTCATTGAGATATGAAATATCACTAGCCAGAGCCATAGCGTCCCCTCGATTATATCCTCCCTTGTCAATCAATTCTTTTTCTACAAATTGCTGCATACCCTTATGATCACTAGAAAAACCAGCATAATTTAAAAATTCATTGTCATTGCCGTCAGATGTCATTTTCTTCAGCACAGCTGACATCTTGGCATGATCTTTAGTTTTCTGCGCTTTCAGAAAAAATTCCCATAACTCACTATCACTATCAATATCTGCTACTTTTTTATACTCTTCCTGTTCCAATGTTTTACGAGCCGACCGCCGATAATATTTGGATGTTGGCGGAGCTACCTTTATGGCTTTTTTCTTAAGTTTATCTCTTTCATTTACTAGCTTATCAAGATCAGCTTTTAAAGCAGATTGGTCTGCTGTTGTTAATGGCTCAACATTTACCTTAATTTCTAAATCATCAATAGAACCTTGTAAATCTTTTTTAAAATTATCTAATGAAACACCTTCTAACTTGGTTTTTACTCCGATATCACCATAAGCACCAGCTTCTGCTTGCTGTGATATATCCTTCTTATTTTTCATATCATCAATATATTGCTGATATTGCTTATATTTTGTTGACTCTTCTTGTAATGAATCTTTTTCACTATCATAAATAGCTTGCTGCTTATCTTTTTCTTTCTTAAAATCAGTCTCTGCTTTACCATCTCCCCTAGTTTTAGCTAAACGTTCGTTATATTCAGCAGCATCTCTTTTCTGTTTACTAGTACTCATTCTTTTACCATTTTCTTGTAAATTACCAGTCGAAACATTCAATCCAGCCTCTGCTTCTCCTAATGTCATATATCCACTTTGTACAGCTAACAATTCTGTCTCAGATGTGTTTAATTTTTCTTGCAACTTAGTTCGTTGGCGTACAGCTAATTGCTCGTCACTTGATGTGGTTAATATATGCTCAGTATCTTTCTTGGTTTTTTCTTCTACTGCAATCTTTTTCTCAACATCTGTACGGTTCTTTCCCCAATTTTTATTATTCTCATTCAACTGAGTTAACTGATTATTAAATTCTGTATCATGGCCTGTTTTTATATCCCAATTTTTATTATCCGCCAAATCATCATATGAAGCATCACTTAATTTACCACTGCCCTGCCAATTGGCATGATCTTGTAAATTATCTACTATCCCTTTTTCAGTCTTATTATAATTTTCTCGACCTAAAGATATATTACCTTCAAGCATAACTATTTGATCTTGGGCTTTATCTCTTTTTTCCTCCAGTTCATTCTTTTCTGTCTTACCTAAACCATCCTTATGTAATAATTGAGTATTTATCTCGTCTATCTCTTTCTGCTTGGCAGCAATTTCGCGATATTTAGTCCCAGCACGAATTTTACGACCTCTCACCAAATCTCCTGCGGTACCAGCAAATCCTCTTTCAGCAATATCCCGAGCAGTACCACGTGCTGTAGCCAAACGTATATTTTTTTTGTGTTCTCTGGCCTCTTTCCAAGCAGTCTTCCAGTCGTTAGGATTTAAAGAAATACCAGTTTTAGATGCCTGTAACTCATTTAAATACCCAGGGGCATTCTTAGTTTGCTTAGCTGCCCAGCCGACCGCGGCGGCGCCGGACATCAACATACCAGCTTTGGTGCCGTATTGCTGTACTTTTTGCGCAAAACCACCCACCAAACTTCCTGATTGTTGCGCCATTTTTTGCGAAATCGCGAGTCCACCCATCAACAGCGCCATCATTACCATATATTGCAATAAATCCTCTCCTCTGACTTCAGTACCAACAATTGATTTGCCGCCAATACCTTGATCCATATCTTTACCTCCCGCCTTTTCAACAACAAATTCTTTCCCTAAATTTCCTCGTTGCATCGTCAACAATGCCAGCCACAAAAAGAAAGCAATGACTGGTCCAGAAGTTAAATGCTGGAAAAACATCTGCCACCATTGAGTCCAATATTTTGGCATGCCAGCATAAGCCAAATATGCTAACGGGGAAATAATAATCAAAACCCAAAGCATAGCAATACGATACAACAAGACAGCAATCATTATCAAAATAATCATATCAGCCACCAATATCATGACCAATGCCATTATGGCAGCGCTAACCAAAGCGCCGTCTACTGACCAATCAGCTTCACCGGTTTCATTAACCAAAGCCAAGGTTTTATAAATACCAAAACCATCGGCAAAATTTCCAGCAGCTGCATCTTTGAATCCATTGACAAAGGTAAGCATTATTACCTGAAAAAAATCTATTAAAAATCCACAAATTAATTTAGAAAAATTAATTAAAACAGCCATTATAAGCAATTTAGCTAATAATTTTTCATAATGATATGACTGGATTTTCAAAATTGTAGAAAAGGCAATAATCAATAAAATTACAATAAAAAACATATTCGCCACATCTCTGACCAAAGACCAGCCAGTCTGCACCATAGGCAAAGTGATGAATTGATTGAACTGAGCCACCATTACTAAAATTTCCACAAACCAAGTAAAAAGATGACCAAGCAAACCAACAAAAAACATTATCACCTTTACAACAATATCTGTCAAAAAACTTGTACCTGCTAATGTTGGGTGAATAAAAACCACCAGACTGCCAATTACAACAGCAAGCACAATAAAAATACGGAATAATACTCTATTCCTGGAAGTAAAAGCATTCATTAATAATTGGGGAATTTTTGCTAACATTTCCAATAGAAATGATTAAAACTATTTTATTTTTTCAAATAAATTATACCAAATTTTTGATATTTATACAAATACAAAAAAGATTTATGATTTACGATTTAAGAATTTATTATCCGCTCCTTAATCCTCTCTAATATGAATTATTAATAAGATTGCCTGCTATCCACTTTTCCAATCTAACAACTACAACCCCTGTCTGCCGGCAGGCAGGTAGCTTAATCACTAATACATTTGTAATAAACTCCTAATTTTCCTATAATTAATATAATAATACTAATATTCTCAAATGGAAGAAAAAGTAGAGGAAAATAAAAAAATTAAGATTGAAATACCTCAAAATACTAATCAAGATACTGGGCAAGAATCTGAATTAGATGAAGTTACCATTCAGGCAAAATTAACCTTGTCTGATTCCAAAACAAAAGGTGCAAAACAAACATCCAGTCCTAAAAATACAAAAACAAATCAAGCCAATAATAGCTCACCAGCCAGTTCGTCCTCAACAAAAAAAGGAGGTAAATCTGGAGGTAATAAAAACAGTCAAACACCAACTCAAACAGGAGATGAGGCAAAGAAAGGTGGTGGAGGTGATGAAGGAAAAGAAGGTGAAAGTGGACAAGAAGAAGGTGGTAATAAAAAAGAAGGTAAAAATAATCAAAATACTTCACCAAAAAGTAATATCACTAAAAATGGAAATGAAATGCACGCCGATCGTAAAAAAAATGAAGGAAGTGGTGGAGATGGTGAAGGAAAAGAAGATGAACAAACACCTTCAGCCACAACCGACAATGAAAAAAAACGCGAATTAAATCGCGCTCGCGCCAAGGAACAAGCCGCCAGTTCAAAAAAATCCAAAATAAATAATAATGCTCTGGCTAATGCCGGAAAAAATAATTCAGGTAATAAATCAAAAAAACAATCAAAACCACAAGGGGAAAACTTATCTTCTGCTAGGGGACAAAAACGAGCAGCTGTAAAACTAGCAAAGCAAATAAAGGAATTAAAAAAAGCTAAAGGAATTAAAAATAAAGTAAAACAAGCTAAAAAATTAGCAACTGACGAAACGATGTCCATTTCAGGATCTATGGCGCTCAAGTGGGCGTTCGGAGCTATGCCAACTTTAGTAGGATTTTTACCTGGTTGGCTCTACATTCATATTCATATTGTAGGCTCTATACTAGCCCCTTGGTTTTCAGAAAAACTAGCTAAATATTTTGTTAAATTAAGCTTACTTCAAATAGGTACAATTATTGTGGTTGATTTTATACTCATAGCATTGGTAGTTTTATTGATTGCTCTCCTAGTCTTTATTACCTGCTTTGTAAAAATAAATGGCAGTATACTTAATATAGTCAGCGCTACTTGGGATGCTATTACAGGCGAGAGTTATTTTAGCCAATGCTTTGAAGATAATTTCAGACTTTACGACTAACCCAAATTTAACTCATCTATATCACCTAGGCGAAGCCTGCCTACAAGTCATCAATCCGAGATGAGCCTCAAATTCAGACTCGATGAGCAGGCAAGCATTCACTTAGTAACCACTTCGATGTACTTATTTAAATAGGTATATTTATTAGTAAAACCCAAAACAAAAAATAACCCCGCATCCGCAGGGTTATTTTGCTTTATAAACTTTATTGACAAACTATAACTTCTTGAGTAGTTTCGCGGCTAAAACCAACATTAGGTTGAGTACTTTCCTCAGACTCATGCCCCCAATTATCCCATAAATCTATAGTGATTCTATGTCTCTTGCATGCTCCTCCTTCGCATTCACTGCAAGAATTTTGAACATCTGCTTCAGACTCATAATACTCATATCTTTTTTCAATAATATGCGGATCTGTTGAATATGGTCGATGATCAAAACTACCTGAATAAACAGTAGGCATACCACCATCTCCCCAATTAATTTCATATTTTCTAAGTGGTTTTTGATGAGGAACTACATCAGAAGTAAACTTTAAAGTGACCAAACCACCTGAATTCAATACAATTTGATTTTCGCTATCATTCAAAAGTATATTTCCAATAATAGGCAACCTGCCATTTGGAGATAAAAGGTGCGGAGTTCTATCCCAATCACCTTCTGGATTAGAAGTTTGATTACCATAATTATCACCATCCCAAGTCCAATAATTATAAACTTTCCCATAAGGTCCTGAAGTAAGATCACTGGCACTAGCATAAGGAATTCCAGCATGAATACCACTAACAACAGGAACTCGTTCTTCTCCAATCCCACAAGTACCATGCTGTTCATCTATTACATGCCATGTAAATGAACCATCTCCATTTTCTATTTTACATCCAGCAACTGGAATAACCTGCCAAGAAGTTACCGCGCCACCAGGTGTTCCGATTGAGCCAAAAGGATCGTTTGGATCTGTTTTTGTTATGCCATTTACACTTAAAGTATAATCATCAGACTGCATACGATTGAAATAACTGACTTGATGCACATTATTACCGTCATCATAAGCTGTTTGCGCTACTTGAGTACAAAATATAGCAGATGGGTTGGTATTATTAGCACTCCAAACTTCACCTAAAATTTCATAAGTCTCGCCAGCACAACCCCAATCAATATAACGTTTATTAGTACCATTAGCGCCACACTGATCACAACCTGTTGAATAATCATTATATGGTGAAGCAGTACTAGCTTCTCTTTGGGAAAAACAAAGATCTACATCACTACCACCACACACATAAGTTCTATTAGAAATCTTTTCATAAGTTGATGAAGCGGTAACATATGAAAAATTTTCTTCATTATAAACTGTCCCCCAACCATAGGAACTATCTATAAACCATCCAGCAAAAGCACCATGATTTCGATAATAACTCTCACTATTTCCCAAACGTTGACAACCATAAGGGACATAAAACATTTGTTCACCACTACCATCACAAGTACCATGTTCTTCACATCTCAATAAATTGTTACTATATACCGTACATTCACCTTCATCTTTATTTGCAATATCATTTTCTGCGTCACAATCTTCCGGTCCCCAACCATCGCAATCATCTACTACTGTTGTTACCCACTCATAAATTTCTACTTTATTAAAATATTCTCCAATAGAATTCAAACATGAATCATCAATAGTACTAATACATGCTGAAAATCCTCCGCCAATTACATATGATTCAATATCTCTATCATTGCTATATAAACAATAATCTTCACCATTAGCAAGAGCAACATCTCCAGCACCTTCAAACATTTCGGCTCTACTATAACCTACTAATCTATGGTCGCGTGGTGAACTATTCCATGCGTCCATAAACTGTGGAGTAGGTTTAGCTACTCTAGCAATTTTATCACAACCATTATCAGGAACTAAACACACATAACGAGGAAACTCTATACCAGCGTTGGATAAAGCAGGTGTGACACTTCTTAATGCTGTTACAGTTGAAACATCTTGAGTAACAGTACAATAATACACTGATGCTAAATCATCATAATAAAGCGGATTTTCAACTGTACCCAAAAGGTCAGAACTGCCTGCCGGCACATCAATTGGCCACCAATTCACGCAATACCTGCTATTATTTGGATCAGGCTCTACGCAATATCCCGGCCAACCGGTAAATTTGGTTCCGTCTTTTGTATAATTACAATCCAAGGAATCAGCGTTTGGATAAAGCCGGCATGACTGCCTGATATATTCTGGTTCAACTCCTGACTCAGATGCCACCAATACTGGCCTAATTTGAATATCATCAAAATAAGCATCACCCTCATCCACTTGCCATAAAGTCAATCTAATACTAACATCACTAACTGTGTTCTCAAAAGTCAAAGCAAACGGTTCCCAACCATCACT
Organism: bacterium; assembly: GCA_030666865.1. Classification (GTDB taxonomy): domain Bacteria; phylum Patescibacteriota; class Patescibacteriia; order S139-126; family S139-126; genus DAOUWZ01. Next base: position 12,133 of record DAOUWZ010000009.1, read on the forward strand.
GGTACCAACAAAACCACCGCTTAAATTCCCTAATTCATCAGCATCATTATTTTCCCAAATTTCAACATTTACTCTTGGCCTAGTTACACCCGAAATAGTTTCTCCGCTAACACCAGAATATTTCAAATAACCGTTTATTACATATTCACCTGGATCAAGATCAATATGCTGTGTTAGTTTAACATTACTTGAATCAACAGCGACATCTCCTTCAGGATGAACATACAGCCAAGCAGCTACATCGCCGTCAACTCCTGGAAAAGAGACACCTTCATCAACTATTGAACCGCCAGCCTGAGCTTCATAATATTCCCAACCAGCGTCATCGTCTGGATTTTCAGGAGTATCAAGAATATCTATGTAAAACAACCCTACTGTGCTAGTACCTGTTTTTTCAAAACTTGGATTCACTAAATCTTCAAAAACACCTCCTCTTTGTCTCATACTGCCAAAAGGATAATATCCAGGAATTACACCATCTCCAGTCGGATAACCGCCAGACCATTCCATGCCAGCTTTAGTCATACCAGTCATTATTGCCAAATCATCTACTGTATATTGATTATCAGGATAATCACTCGCTCTATACACCTGATTACCAACAATTTCAATCACATCACCACTATCACCATTTTCCAATAAAGGTCTTGGAAAAGAATTGCACCGACCGCTAGCATCAAGCCTATTACAAGCTCCAACAGAAAAACATCTATCTTCACGATTATTTTTATCATCATAAGCCACTATACTGGCAGTGCAATAAAGCCATTCATCACAGACCCGATCTTTTCTCACTTTCAAAATAACATCAGCGTCATTGGTGTTATTATCAGATACTGGTGCCGCACCATCAAAACTTGCAGCTGTTGAATATATATTAAACGCATCTACCTGATCAAAAAGCAAGCAACCAGCTTCTCTATCAACAACAGTACAACTACCTTTATCAACTTTTTGATCAAAATAATAATATGAGCTATTTGTAAGATGAGGTTTGCATAAACCATTATTTCTTAAACTCGTATTACCACCCATTGTGCAATTTACATCTTCCTTACATTTTAAATTTTGATCATTGGTGCAATATTTCACACCTTCTGGATCAATATATTGCTGACATCCAGATTGCGCCTGCGGACACAAACCAACCCACTCCTCGTAATATTCACTGTTATTATGAATTGGTTGAATATTCCAACTATCAATACAAATTCCATTATCACTGCATTCTGCATTAGTCAAACAGTTTAAATCAAAATCATTGCTGCAAACTTTATTATGCTGGCTCGGAATAGGCGGACACGCATCTTCTGTTCCTTTGATATACCAACCTGATTCATCCGTCACTACTTTATATTCACAAACCCTACTCCCTGGATCAATATAACATTCAGGAAAACCTGTTTGCTTATTGGAATACCCTTCACAAAATAAACTATCTCGTTCGCAGACACTTTTCTTATAATTATCTGGATTATCCAAAATAAACACATCGCTAAAATCTTCTACTTCATGCCTGAATCTATCAATTCCAGATTGCCTGTCTAAAATCGCACGACCTGCTAACCTGCAACCAACCATTCCGCTTTCACAACGATTCTCCTTGTTATTTACCAAATAAACCAGCTGATCGTTATTAATCATAATATTATCAGTCTCATTTGGACCATAAGGCATCTCAGCTTCATCATAAAATTCACCGTGACCAGGATCATATATCTCTCTATACGGATTGTCTGTATTCTGCGTATCAATCAGCGCCATACAGCCTACTTTTGCATCACTGCACAAACTGCTAAAACTCAATAAATTAACATGGCTGTTGCTCATATCCATATAAGCTTCGCAACCAAGCTGTCCGCCGTACATATCACAAACTTCCGGCGTATTCCAAGAATCTTTGATCAAATAATAACTGTCGGTCACTTCCCTGACAATAATATTATCTAAATAGCCTGAGGGGCCAGTAACTGATAATAAATCATGGCCATCATCACTTATTTCATAATCAATATAAATTGGTCCAGCACGATAATAATTCCATTCCCTATTAACAGCTTCTGAGGAAGCGCTAGCTGATCCAGGTGTATCTGTATTATCAAAAGTAAATGTCATTGCTCCGCCAGTATCACTTCTGGCCCAAAAAGAAATTACATAGCTTTTACCCTGTTCCAATAAACCATCCATATCCCGATCCATATTACCACCTGGTTTTTGTATTGAATGTCCACCAACATAAACAGATTCTGAGGAAATAGTAGCGTCAGACCAAATACTGACAGAATCCCCCTCTATACCCATATTTTCAAAATCATCTTGACTAATAATATTCACTACATTGCCATTGTTACCACGATATTCATGACAACCAACTGCCTGCGTCCGGCAAGAATTGCTCAATGAAGCAATCCCATAAGTAGTGGCGCCATCTAAGGATCTTCTGTAAGGATGACAATCATCAGTGGCAAAAACTACAGTAGTAATATCCATTTCAAAAGTAGCGCCATCTGAATCAATGAAAGTTCGGCAGTTAAATTCATCAGTATCAGCACTGCACCCAGATCCTGAAGGAGAACCTCCTGGCGCTTCCAGCATCCAGGTCTTCAACTGATACCCAGCAGTGTCCGAGCCTTCCCAAGTATAAAAAACTTGGGCATCGGGATCGTCTGGTAAGATACAATTTCTTAAAAAAGAATAATGTTCAATCGCTTCCCCGCCTTTATCAGCTTCATCCAAATTGGTGAATTCTTCACAACCGACTTCGCTAGCCTGGCAACTATCAGCAGTATCAGGAATCAACTGCACCACAGTATCTAAATGGTTGACATCAAAACTAAGTTCCATACCAGTTGCCAATTGCAAATACTGGTCATAGCCAGAGCATTCACTACTACACATATCATTTTCCTGAATTACTGCTGGTACTGGCGGATCGCCATTCATCGGCGTATAAAACTCACAACCCACTTCTTCAGCTGTACACTTTTGCGCAAAATATTTGCACTCAGGATCAGGAATAAGCTCAAGATCAGCCGGGCAATTCAAATAAACGGGCGGTTTCTTCAAATATAGTTTAGTAACTTTTGCCCATTCTCCATAAGACTGATCCGGATTATCTTGAACATAATGATAAATTGACCCAGTAGTCGCATCATACCCAGCCGGCGGATTATTAAAAGAACTTAAAGAAAAAAAAGTGTTACACCCGTCAAATTTTGCTTTACATTCTTTTACTTCATTATCAAAAAACCTAGTATAAGAAATATTTCCCCAATCAACCCGATTGTAAACATCGCCAAAAGTAATAATTCCATCAACACCAGCCGATTCACCTGCTTGATTATAAACATCTTCCGCCCATTCAAATTCACCTTCACTATTATTAATTTTATACATAGAATACCAACTACACCCGACATCACCTGGACTGCAATTTGTTAAGGTGTTAGTTAAATAAGAATTTGATCCTTGCTTATTTTTTAATGTTTCGCAAGTAGCAAATTGTGACTTACAAGCATCACCCTTGAAATGCCAAGTACTTCGTTCTTTGGTACAATAACCCATTTGCAAACACTTGCCTTTTGCATCTTCTTGAATACAACTAACTTCATCCGCGCAATAATCATCCAATCTATTAACAATGGTATCCAATTCGAAAATAACATTTCCGTTCTCATCTCTTTCTCCGCTATCAACTTTAACAGTACGTCTGTCCAATTCTTGTTCACCTGCCCCTTCTGCTTGACAACTATGATCTGGAGCTTTTAATACCCAATTTGGATCAACTAAATGATAAAATGGAGAATCCACAGCATCATAATCTTTCATAATCTCTTCCAATCTATATTGTTTGTTGCTGCTGGTATTTATTTCCTTAATATAAAGCGCGGCTAGTTCCCAAGTAACTGGAATTACCCGATATTTACGGAGTACCACCATGCTTTTATATGAAATTCCTTCCAAAGGAGTTGGTTCAGTTCCATCACTTTTAAAACCAAAAATTTTATCCTTTAAAACAGGCGGACTTGAATCTCCACTGCCTTCAACAGCCTCCCCAATAGTCATCATCTGATTAATAGCTTCAGCAAAAGACTGGTCAATTATACAATGATTCCAGGATCGCATTTTTGTATTTGATGGACAAGCCAACATCACACTGACTGGACTAAAACTTCCACCAGACTTGATGTTTGGCTCCATAAAATCTGCAAAATGAGCTTTAGCAGCCATTGCTCCTCCTCCTGGAACAGGCGCAGTAACACCAACGCTACTACTACCGCCAGATCCTTTTTTGGATGGAAACAATCCTTCTCTTATCAATCTTTGTAAATAATTTTGAGCAAAAGTGCTCAAAAAAAGTTTTGCTGAAGAAAGTAAAGGATCTTTATTCATTACATTCATAGCAGTTTCACCCATAGTTTTCTTTATACTTTCGTCTATTAATTCCCCTGGAGTAGAAATATTACCGCTAATTAATTCCTTAGTAGCCATAGCCGGATTAGCTTTTTCCCTTTCTTTCTTTTTAGCTTCCATTTCCTTTTGAATAGCGTCTTTGGACATTGATTTAAGCTCAACAAAAGCAGATAAATAATTACTACTGCCAAAATAATCCTGACTAAACTTAATTTTATCGCCCTTATCCAAAGCATTAAAGACATTACCCAATCTATCAAAAGTAAAACCCGTTCCTCCCAATATTTCAGTATTTTGCAAATTCTTTATCATTTTGTCAAAAGTACAACTAGGTGCTCCTGGTTTCATGGTTTTCCCTAGATTCAATGTTAGCTTAGCGCTAAATAAAGGATCAATCGGCTTACACAATGATTGTCCTAATATTTCCGTACCAAGATTATCAATAAACATAGCTCCTGCCTGCTCAGCTGTATCTTTAATATAATCTTTCCAATTTGTCCTAAAAAATTTTTCCTTCTGCCCTTTATCTCCAGAACTTAATGCTACTGCGCTATCATAAGCCAATTTTTTCAAAAAATAATCACCTGCCTCATAATAAGCAAATTTAAGCCCCTTATCAATTAACCAAGAAAAACCTTTTTTTACCCACTCAACAATACGAGGAACATCAGCCACAATTCCCCATTGAGCCTGCGCTGGTTGAGGAAATGAAAACAAAGCCACTGAACCTGAACTAAAAAAAACAGTAAAACCCAAAACAATACTGATCAGTATTTTCTTAAAATAATATTTTTTTGGCGGAGTTTTAGATGATGACATGGGATAATATTTTAAAATATAATATTTAGTTACTATATTAAGAATAAATTTTTATTAAAAATATTATTCTTGTGATAAATTTTGTTCTGTCAAAGCCTGCTCGTAATACTTCATTAAATCTTCATCGCTTATTTGCTCCAAATCTTCAGCTGGAACCCCTGACTCAATCATCGCCCTCCTAAGCTCTTCCGGAGATAAATTATTTAATCTAGATTTCACTTCCTCGTTCTCATTTTGTTCATCATTTGATAATTCTGCAGCTTTAGCATTGCTCATAGCTTCTTGATAAAAGCCTAATAATGTTTGATCATCAATCTGGTCAACCATTTCCTTATCCATACCATTTTCTATCAATAAAGCTCTTAAATCACTTGGTGAAAAATCGCTTTCACCAAAACCAACGGCATTTAAATTGTCAGTCATACCGCCACTATCTTCTTGAATAATTGATAGACAATTTTCTCCAGCTGGACAAAGCGGATCATTACTGGTTTCAATCTCTTGCATATCTGAATATCCGTCACTATCAGTATCTTCCAAATATGGCGAGGTATTATATACATAAAGCTCAATATAATCTGACAAACCATCATTATCCGTATCTTTTGTTTTAAGCTCTGCTAATTCTTTAATATCTTCTTCAGCTGCATCAAGAAATAAACCTTCGTATTTTTCTACATAAAATGGACTTCTAATATTATTGAGAATATTCCAGATTCCAGAACCTATGACAAATACACCTAAAACAAGCAGAGCTGCACCTCTTACTTTTGGGGAATCAAAATATTTCTTTATTCGTTGCACTAGACGAGGCGAAATAGATGCTTTTTTCTCGCTCACTTTCTTATTTTTATAATGTTTATTCATATCTATTATATCATATTTTTCGGATTTAAGCAAACCAGTAAAATTTTTAATTTTATAATTTTTAAATACCTGCCTGCCGGCAGGCAGGAATCTCAATTTAATAAAATTTTAAAACTATAATACAAAGAATAATCTAATATTAAAACATTCCTGTAAATGGATTCCCCCGCCCAGGCGGGAGAATGACAGTAGAGTTGAACAGTAACAATTAATAACAAGCATAATAATAGACACAAACCAAGTTATTAACTAAAACTAATTATTTCCCACCGTGTCATCCCTGCGCAGGCAGGGATCTAGAAAAAACTAACATTCTTTGTGGTTTAAGGAACGGTAAAACCTATACTGGGTACTGGTAGATTGCCTTATGTTGAAAAACTAATTAAAACATTGTACCATTTAAAATTGACTTTAAATTTATAATTTATAATTTTTTATAATATCCTTTTTGCACCAATTCCAATATTAACTTCTCCCAATCATCAATACTCAATTCTTGCGCTCTGATTTTCTCGGACAAATCTATCTTTTGTAATACACCTCTAAATTCTTTTTTATCTTTTTGAAACCCTGAAAATAAATTATGTACCAAGGTCTTTCTTTTGCCGGAAAAACCAATTTTTACTGTCTGCCAAAATCTTTTTTCTGCCTGTTTGTCTGAAGCCGGCTTAATATCACTAACTCGCAAAATAGCTGAGTCAACTTTTGGTACAGGGAAAAAACTATCAGCACTGACATCTGAAACCTTCTCCGACCTGCCATAATACTGAATGGATAATGATAATAAACTATGCTTGCCTGGCCCAGCGCATATTCTGTCTGCCACCTCTTTTTGCACTAAAACCACCAAAGATTGTGGGGGATACTCACTACTTAAAAATTTTTTAAAAATCTTACCAGTTAGATGATAAGGTAAATTCGCTACCAATTTATAACTATCAACTAATTCAGATTCGTCAAAGCCCAATACATTTTTATTGATAATTTTTAAATTAGCATATTGCTTTGCTAATTTATTTAATAAAAAAACCAACCTATCGTCAACCTCAACGGCAACAACCAACTCGGCTTTAGCTAATAATCTAGTTGTCAAAAAACCAAGACCTGGTCCAATTTCTAAAACAACATCGGACTTATTTATGGATGCGCTTTCAACGATAGCATCATAAACTTTTTCATTAATCAAAAAATTCTGACTTTTGGCATTATCAGGAACAAGATGATTTTGTTTTAACAAATCTTTAGTTGTTTTTAATAAATCCACCTATTTAGTTATTAGGTGTTAGTGATTAGTTATTAGGATCTGAAAAATTATTATTTACAACCTAAAACCTAATCACTAAAACCTATAACCTGATACCTCCTTGTCGAAAAATTTTTATTTTTCCATCATCTAAACCAATAATAGTAGATGGCTGTTTCTTTTTAATTTTTCCGCTATTAATAATAATATCTGGTTTAATTTTTCTTTTCTTAAAATTGTTAACCACCTCTTTGCCAGAATATAGCTCGCCTTGCCCAGATACATTAGCGCTGGTAGCTGTTAAAGGCCTACCTAACTTCCTAGCTAATAATCTCAATAATTTGTCACTACTTACCCGAACAACTAAAGTATTGTTCGTTTTTGGCACTTTTATATTATTTCTAACTTTAAACGCTATAGCTAGTGGTCCTGGCCAATATTTTTTTGCTAATTGTAATAATACGTTAGGCACAAAAAAATATTTTTTGACTTGATAAATAGAAGAGCAAATTAAAGGAAATGATTTATCAAATTTTCTACCTTTTATTTGATAAACTTTTTCAACTGCAGATTTATTAGTACTGTCAGTAATTAATCCATAAGCTGTCTCTGTCGGCATAGCTAAAACTCTGCCCTTTTCAAGAGTTTTAACCAAATAATCTATATCAATTTGCCTAGCGTCAATGATTTCCATAACTTAATTGTATCAAAAAAACTAATAAAAGCGAGGCTGAATGCCTGCCTGCCGGCAGGCAGGCATTCAGCCTCAGTATTTATATTATCCCTAAAAACAAAGAAGCAAACGCGGCAATACCAAATAACCATTGCATACTTACTACGCTTAACAGAGCTAAACCAATTATCAAGCTAACCACCCGGCCCATGCAAAGCGACATATCTCTAAAAACTGTATATTCATCCATATAATGACCGTTATCAGCCGCTTTTTCATACATCAAACTATCAAATGATATTCTAGTAGCTGAAGTAGTAAAACTATGATAACTGCCAGCCGCAAAAATATGAAAAGGAGTTACTACCAATCCCTTCAACACCCACCCTAAAGCATGTAAAACACTGGTATAACGAACTATCTTCTTTTTTGCTATTCGGTCAGCCCAGTCACCTACTAAAAGACGAATTGCTATAGTTACTAAAACTACCAAAGAAGTAAGTACGCCAACTGACAAAAAATTACCTTCCAATAATAAGAATATAAACAGTGGCCAAACAATCATCCCAACCGAACTTTGCATGCCATCAGAAAAATAGGCAATAAACAATCTAAAATTTTTTCTAGAAAATAATTCTGAATAAGTTTTTCTTAAAGAATATGTAAACTGTTCATTTATTGATGGAATTTTTTTCAAATAAAGACTACTCAAAAAAATAAAAAATATTATCAGGGCAAATAACCAAATATATCCAGCATAAGAAATAATAACTGAGGAAACCACTGGAGTAAAAATTGATGTTAAAGCAATAAATCCTGTCAAAAACGCCAAATTCTTTCCTCTATTTGATTTATCAGTCAATTTAGCAAAATCAGTATGATAAGGAACCCAATATAAATAAATAGTTAATATCCAGAATACTAAAGTTATACCAAACCACAGCCATAAATAAGATGCTGCTCCCATCAAATATATGCTCATATAATATATCACCAAAGATAATAGTGAATAATACATTGATTTTTTAAACCCAAAATAATTTACTATTTTCATGCCCCAAGGCAGAGTTAAACTGTATATTCCATAACCGATAATATAAAAAAGAAATACCGTTTTGATATCATTAAAAATTCCATACAAATAAATCGGTCCAAAAATACCAAATAATCCTGTTCCGATTTGACGCAGGAGATGATGAATAAATAAATTCACCGCTCCAGGGTGAAAATTTTGTTTGGATAAATATTTTTTCAAAAAAACCATATCATAAATTAGTTTTTAGTTGTTAGATTGATATAATAATTTTTTTATTTCTAGATTCCCCCGCCCAGGCGGGGGAATGACAGAGTGTGTAAAACAAAAATGACTAATAGACTATAATTACTTATTTAATAACTATATTAACCAATCTTTTTGATATATATATTTTTTTAATTACTTCTTTATTGTCAGTAAATTTTTTTACATTATTTTGATCAAGCGCCAAAGCAAAAACTTTTTCTTCATCCAAATCAATCGGTATTATTATTTTCGCTCTTAATCTGCCATTAACCTGAATAGCTATTTCTACTTCTTCTTCTACAATCTTAGTTTCATCCCAAACAGGCCATTCTTGTTGACAGATTAATCCTGTTCCGCTAACTTTTTCCCATAATTCTTCAGAAATATGAGGAGCAAAAGGATCCAGAATTTTTAACAAACCTTCTACATTAACCTGTTTAAATTTCTTGATTTTGGTCATTTGATTAACCAAAATCATCATAGCTGAAATTGCCGTATTAAACTTCATAGTTTCTATATCAAGAGTTACTTTTTTGATTGTCTGATGAAAAAGTTTCTCCATATCATTGCTAGAATCTTCTGGTTTATTATTATCTAGCCATTCACCTATAACAAGCCAAACCTTTTCCAAAAATCTTCTTACGCCAATTATCCCTGAAGTTGACCATGGTTTTGAATCTTCCAAAGGTCCCATGAACATTTCATAAACTCTGATAGTATCTGCTCCATACTCGGCAATCACTTCATCAGGATTTATCACATTACCTTTGGACTTTGACATTTTTTGATTATCCTCTCCTAATATCATCCCTTGATTCCTCAATTTTAAAAACGGTTCATCAAATTGCAAATAACCAAAATCATTTAAAGCTTTGGTAAAAAATCTAGAAAATAATAAATGACCGTTAGCGTGTTCAGCCCCGCCAATATAAGTATCAACTGGCAGCCATTTATTAATAAGTTTTTGGCTGAATGGTTCTGAATCATTATTTGGATTTGCATACCTAAGATAATACCAAGATGAACAAACAAAAGTATCCATCGTATCTGATTCACGCCTGGCTGATTGGCCGCATTTTGGACACTTAACTCGGTGAAATTCCTTTGAACTTTTTAAGGGTGACTCGCCAGTTGGTTTAAAATCAACATCTTCTGGCAATTTTACTGGTAAATCTTTTTCTGGCACAGCTACTTCGCCGCACTGGGCACAATAAATAATAGGAATTGGTGTTCCCCAATATCTTTGCCTGGAAATCAGCCAATCTCGCAACCGATACTGTGTCTGCATCTTTCCACCAATCTTTTTGGTAATTTTTTTCATCGCTGTCTTATTATCAAGTCCGTCAAATTTATCTGAATTTATCATTTTACCTTCCGCTTCATAAGCTTGCTTAGTTAACTCATCTAATAAATCCAAAAATTCAACCATATCTCTCGTAGATTTATTAAAATGTCCTTTATTCTTATAGAGATGGTTTATCGGTTTTAGATCTTGAAATAGTTTCAAAACATTAAATGGAATATATGTGTCATCCTCGGATAAATATAAATGAATTTCTTTTACTAATTGATTAATTTGAGATGCGTCATAACCTGCATTAGTCACTTTCTTAATACATTCGCATTGTCCTTTTTCATGAGTTTCCTCTATTTGTTGCCAATCCATTTTACTATGAGTCGGTGCAATTAAATATAGCTTACTTACATTAATTTTATTATTCTGAATAAATTGCAAAGCCGTTGGACAACCCAAACTATGTCCAATAATAATAAACTCCCCGCTAATTTCCTTGATAATTTTTTGTAGATGCTTTAACCACAGTCTCAATTGAGGATTTCTACTATCAGGCATATTTGGAACAATTACATTAAATCCTTGCTTTTCCAACTCGTCTTTTAGCCACGGATACCAATTTTTTTTACTATGACCTTCAGTGCCATGAAGAATCAAAACTGTTTTCTGTTTTTCTGATTTAATAACAGGTATAATTTCAAGTCCAAAGTTTTTTGCAAATTCAAAATCCCTTTGATCATGAGCGGGCACCGCCATGATGGCCCCAGTACCATAAGTCATCATTACATAGTCTGCTATATAAATCGGAATTTCTTTTTGGTTGGCTGGATTTATTGCCTTGACACCTTTTAATTCTACTCCGGTTTTTTCTTTAGCAAGGTCGGTTCTCTGCAACTCAGTTTTTTTCTTAGTATCTGTAATATATTTTTCAACTTCAGCAATATTTTTGATTTTTGATTTTTGATTTTTGATTTTGAGGAGTGAAACGACGAAATCATGCTCCGGCGCCAATACCATATAAGTAGCGCCATAAATCGTATCCGGCCTGGTAGTAAAAACTTCTATATATACTTCTTTTTTATTCTTTAATCTTAAATCTTTAATCTTAAATCTGAGCATCGCTCCTTCACTTTTACCAATCCAGTTTTTTTGAGAAAGTTTTATTGGCTCAGGCCAGTCAAGTTGATCAAGCCCGGCTAATAACTTTTCGACATAAGCTGTTATCTTGAAAAACCATTGTTCCAAGTCTTTCTGTAAAACTTCACTGTCGCATCGTTCACATTTATTATCTATCACCTGTTCATTAGCAAGAACCGTCTTGCACGATTCGCACCAATTGACTTTGGCTTTCTTTTTATAAGCAAGTCCATGTTTATACATTTGTAAAAACATCCACTGAGTCCATTTGTAATATTCGGGCGCAGAAGTATTAATTTCCCTAGACCAATCATAAGAAAATCCGAGCGACTTAATCTGCTTAGTAAAATTTTTGATATTCTCCTGAGTAGTCTCGCGTGGCGGCACTCCCTGTTGAATCGCATAATTTTCTGCTGGCAAGCCAAAAGCATCCCAACCAATCGGGTTCATAATATTATATCCCTTCATCTTCATATACCTAACTATAATATCAAGAGCGGTATAACTCTCTGGATGCCCAACATGAAGACCTTGACCTGAAGGATATGGAAACATTGTCAAACCATAAAACTTTTTCTTAGCCGAATTGTCATCAGCTTCAAAAACCTTTTCCTTTTCCCAAACATTCTGCCATTTGAACTCTATTTTTTTGTGATCGTAATATTTTTCTGCCATATTTTTAAACAAAGTAATTATAATCTATCATTAATAACCTTTTTTTTCAACCCAATCTCTATATTACAACCACTCAATCTACTACTTATTTACTTAATTTTTAAATTACTTAATTACTATCATATTGACTAAAATAGCTTAATTATATATTATATAAATTGATGAAAATCAATAAAATATATTTGTAGGTATTATCTAAAAATTGGAAAATACACAAAAATTATTGATAATAAATACATATATATTAAGAGGAAAAATTTTATTCCAAAACCTATCAAAAATTTTATTCTAATAATTTCAGTTAATTTGCTGAAAATTTTTTCATTTTTATTTAAAATAATAAAAAATATTTTAGTAAAAATATTTTATACCCCTTGCCTTTGGTGCGCTAAATTTATTTGGCAGGGCATAATCCTAAATATCTACCGTTTTTATTTATTTGCCAAAAAATTATTAAAAAAAATATTTTTCAGATACAATAATAAACTGGCTATTTTCTTAAATAATAAATTAGTCATTCCTTTGATTTTAATATTTCTTGCTTCAACCGTCATAACAAACAACATTGCTGCCAAAGAATCAACTCGGGAAGATTTTGGCAGAAATAGTTTGCTCTTTACTATGGTAAAAGACGAATTCGGCGGTCATGAAATTATTGAAGATAATAAACCAGCTAACATCAACGATACATCTTATCGCCAAAATATTGCTGAAGTTGAAAGTATAAATGCTATTGAACCTAACTCAACTCTGGTCTTAGCTGAAGAAGAATTGACAGTCACTCAAGGCGGCAGCGCTTTAGTCAAACAAAACTTAATTTCTCCAGAACAAGTCCGCACCCGAACTGAAGTAGAAGAATATACTGTGGAACCAGGTGATACCGCATCATCTATTGCTAGAAAATTCGGATTATCTGTCAATACAATGCTGTGGTCAAACAATTTAAAAACTTATTCTATTATTAAACCTGGTCAGACTTTAAAAATTCTGCCAGAAAACGGTCTCTTGCACAAAATCACCAAAGGAGACACTTTGGAAAAAATTGCTGACAAATATCAAGCTGATGAAATCAATATAATTGAATCAAACGACGACTTAGATCCAACTACCCTGACAATAAATTCAATATTATTTATACCAAATGGCGTGCCACCGGCCCCAAAAATCGTCCCTCGCGCCAAAAGCTCATTATCTATTAAAAATATATTTACTCCTCCAACCGCAAACCCAAATACTGGAACCAAATTATTATGGCCAGCCAACTCACGTCGCATTAATCAATATTATAGCTGGCGCCATACTGGGCTGGATATTGATGGTAATACTGGCGATCCGGCTTATGCCCCTGAATCAGGAAAAGTAACCAGAGCTGGTTGGAATAGAGGTTATGGCTATAATGTTATAATTGATCATGGCAACGGTATAGTCACTCTCCAAGGACATATGTCCAGACTGCTAGTTAAAAAAGGTGATACTGTCAAACGTGGCGATGTAATTGCTTTAATAGGATCAACGGGTTGGTCAACTGGACCTCATATCCATTTGGAAGTCAGGATTAATGGTCGAAAAGTAAACCCACTTGGATATATCAAATAAAAAAAATAAATAACAAAATCTAAATATCAAATCAAGCTCAAAATCCAAATGCTAAATAAATTTGACATTTAATTATTTGGATTTGAATTCCTGCCTGCCGGTCATTCGACCCTGACCATTCGGCCTCGAGCTCATGGCCGAGAGGGGGATGAGCCCTCAGGCTCAGACTTGATGAGCAGGCAGGTAAAAACTAGGACTATATTTGCCTAAGCTTTGATCGATATTGCAAACTCTCAGCTACATGCTCCAATCTAATATTTTCAATATTGCTAAGATCAGCAATGGTTCTAGCAATTTTCAAAATACGATGATATGACCTGGCAGAAAGATTCATTTGATCAACTGCTTTTTTCATTAATTCTTGCGAGTCAATATCTAGATGGCAAAAATTACGAATATGTTCTAATCCCATTTCAGAATTTGTATAAATATTCTGATTTCTAAATCTCAACCACTGCTTGCGTCTGGAATTTAAAACCCTATCGGCTATACTTTTTGAACTTTCGCTTTTTTGCAAACTAACCAACTTCTCATATTCAACTCTGGGTACTTCAGTATGTAAATCAATCCGATCAAGCAAGGGTCCGGATATCTTTTTTTGATAATTAATTACTTGCGACGGACTACATACACATTTTTTAACCGGATCAGACAGAAAACCGCAAGGACATGGATTCATTGCTGTCACTAAAATAAATTTAGCTGGAAATTGAACACTGCCTTGAGCCCTAGAAACTGTTACTATGCCATCTTCCAAAGGTTGCCTCAGGGAATCAAGCACTGATCGTGGAAATTCAGGAAATTCATCAAGAAATAAAACGCCTCGATGAGCCAAACTAATCTCTCCTGGTTTAATAAACGACCCTCCCCCAACTAAAGCCACTGAGGATGCTGTATGATGAGGAGTGCGGAATGAACGATGTAAAATAAGCGGTTGATCAACAGATAACAAACCAGCCACAGAATATATTTTGGTTACTTCCAATATTTCCTCTCTAGTCATTTGCGGTAGAATTCCAATAAAAGCCTTGGCTAATAAAGTCTTGCCTGATCCAGGCGGCCCGCTCATAGAAATATTATGTCCACCGGCTGCTGCAATTTCCAAAGCCCTTTTTACTCCTTCTTGACCTTTAATATCAGAAAAATCAATAGAGTATTTTATATCTGCGGGTGTTAATTCAAAATTATTTGCAATAGCAATATGCTTACTGCCATTCAAAAACTCTACTGCTTGAGCCAATGATTCTACTCCGATTATTTCCATTTCTTTAATAACACTGGCTTCGGAAATATTATCTTTGGGAACTATTACTCGTTCCATACCCTTTTCTTGAGCGCCAATAACCATAGCCAGTACCCCATTTACTGGGCGAAGCCGACCATCAAGCGACAACTCACCTAAAATCAAAGTTTTATCAATTGGAAGTTTTACTTCCAATTGTCTGGCAGCGCAAAGCAAAGCCAGGGCAATTGGTAAATCAAAACTAGGCCCTTGTTTTTTTATATCAGCTGGGGCTAAATTTACTGCTATTCGACTAGGCGGAAATTTAAAACCGCTATTTTTTATAGCGCTTCTAATTCTTTCACGAGATTCTTGCACAGCTGCGTCTGGTAATCCAACTACTATAAAAGCTGGCAGAGATGTGGGCGTTATATCTGCCTCAATCTCAACCAATACCCCTTCCAGACCTAAAACTGTACCTGATAATATTTTTATTGACATACTCTCTCTCCTTAAGTTGTCCAAAATTAAACTTTAGATTTTTTAAAAGATAAAAACAAAAGCGTAATTACTGATAAACTTATATAAAAATCAGCTAAATTGAAAACTGGAAATATCCAAATGCTCAAATAATCAACCACACCGTCATAAACCAATCTATCTAAAAAATTACTAATTCCACCAACTAGTAACAACATTAGCCAGAATGGCCTAGCTATTTCATTATTTGTTAATAATTTACTCAACCAAAAAATCAAATAAACTAAAATTGCAACAGTTATAATCACGATAAAATAATAAGGCAAATAAATACTGAATGCAATCCCTTTATTAATAAACGGGTCAATGCTTATATTTGGAGAAATAAAAAAACCTTGATATAAGGTTTTAATTAAAAAATGTTTTATTAGTCGATCAATAACAAATAAAATAAAAACAATCGACGATAAACTCAAAATCTTCGCTATGTTATTTTTAATCATATTTATTATTTACTACACTTCATGCAATAAATAGCAGCCGGAAAAGCTTTGATTCTAGCTTCCTGAATCGGACCACCACACTTTTCGCACAATCCATAGGTTCCTTTATCAATTTTTTCTAAAACAGTATTGATATTCTTAATCATGCTTTCTAAATTTCTCTCTATTCCTAAACGTGATGAATAAGTATCAACTTCAGCAGCATTGGAATCAACATCATCTCCCCAATTTGGAAAACGACTGTTAAAATCATCAGCAATTTTTTCATTCTTTTCAGCAATAGTTAAAAGTTCATCTGCCAAACGATTTTTTTCTTTCAATAAAGCTTCCTTGGTTTCTTTTAAAGATGTATCATCCATATATTTTATTTAATAATCTCTCTATATAACAGTATATCAAAAAAATACTGCAAATACTATAAAAGAATACAAATATTTAACAAATATTAAACTTTCTATTTATTTACTGATATTAAATAAAAATAAAAGACGCCGGGCAATCCCGGCCTCTTAAAAATAAATTTATAGGTGGATTTTGCCCGACGCTTATAATCACTTAGATTAATGACAGATAATTATTTAATTAATAAATAATTATCTATACTCCCTAAATGATCTTTTTAAACGCCTTCCGACTAGGTCGTAATTTCACTGCCAATCTTGGTGGGTTGATAATTTTTTTGTAAAATTATTCCCTTTTTAACTATTTTTGTTTTTGTTAATGTTTTATGGTCGGTTCATAAAAACCGATTTAGCAGTAAAAAAATTATTCCAAACTACAATACTTAGCTGTTTTAGAATAACTTTTCTAATAAATGAACTTAATACATCTTTATTATATCAATGATTTCAATTTTTGTCAATAGTAAGATTGTCAAATTTTTTAGCTAATATTAGCTAAAAATAATTATTAAATTTAATTAACAATTTAAATTTAATAATTATTGACCAAAAAATGTTTTCAAAAAATGTGGACAAATTAACATTTTATCCACACCTTTACTAAAATAGCTAATATTAGCTAAATTTATTCAAAAATAGTTCTTATTCAATACAAATTAAATAACTATTATCAAATTTTGAATTATTTTTTCCTATAAAAATACTTTCTACACCAGCTTCAACCAAATTTTTACTAAAATTAGCATCAAGTTTAATTAACTCACTTGAATTTTCTACACATTTATTATTTACGCCTGCTTTTGCCTGTAAAATATATCTATTAATCAACTTCATACTATTCCCTAACACAGTAAAGTCACCATCTTTAAACCAAATAAAATAAGAATCTTTATTAAAATACACGACATTTACAATTTTTCCGCTAATATTAGCTGTTTGATACTCAAAATCAACAGGCATTACTTTAAATTCAATTATTTCTGTACTATCAGGTAATACAACAGTTTCTTCTGTAGGCATTTGCCACCCCATTCTGGTTTTCATTATTTCATGAACATCCATAAATCCTTGTTTTGTAAACATGCCCCTGCCAATCCATAAATAATTTCGATTGTCATTTGCCCTATTTTCTGATAAATAAAGAGCTAAATCATGACTCTCTTTGGTTTTTGATAAAATGTTAAAAATATTGAAATTATACTTATCTTCTATGGGTTTAATAATCTCTAGTAAATAATCTTGGCTATTAAAAACATTTTTATTTTGCTCTAAATTATGATTCATAACCAGAATATTGGCATCACTAAAATTTTGAACAAAACTTCGTGAACTTTCATGGAAAAAAGGCAACTGAAACACCGACTTTTTCGGTAATTTTTCTACTGCCAAATTATTTTTATCCGAATAAACCAACCATTCGCCACTTATCTTATTTTTAACTACATTCGCTAAACTACCTGACAATTCATAATTTTTATCAATATTCCAATACAAAAAATTACCAATCCCTCTATTTACTTTGTAATTACTCAAATATTTTTTAATTGAATTGTCATGATCTACTTTATAATTCTTAAATCTTTCAATAAATTCCCAGCTTGAAGAAATCACAACTATTTTATCTATTTTATGAGCATGCCAATTTTCTGCTAAAATACTGTAATCAAAATTATCGTCTCGATCATACAAAAACCAACCTGAATAATCTTTTCTGTCCTGCTGATATAATAAAAAACTTAATTCTCTAAAATCAAATTTTTTTAAATCTTCGTATTCTGCTCCAAAATTTTCATTGATAACCTTAGCCAAACCTAAATATTCCGAAGATAAAGGCTCTCTAAGATGCATGTACCAAATTATATCTTGGTATGGAATATATTTACTGATACGATCTTGTTCTATCTGCCAATCTTCATAAATAATCAAGGCCGCCCCAAAAACTGCGGTTAAAATCAGCAACACTGTAAACCAGATACGATAATATAATATTTTTTTGTTTTTATATTTAAACATAACCAACCATCTATTAATTTGATATATATATTATAACAGAATTAAGTATTAGGAACACTCTTCAAGCGTATAATTACAAATTCTCTCTAACTTTAATAATTTATCTATAAAAAATCCCGCACCTACGAGATAAACCCTCTACCGCAAAGGGTAACTAATCCCGCCCCCTTTTTTCAATTGACTACAGGCAGGAGTTGAGATCCTTTTAAGAGGGGCTCAACTCCTGCCTACTCACCTATTAATTTCTCATTCTACCCCCCATAAAAAAGAACTAAAGAGGATTTATTAAGGTGAATTAACAATCTAATCAAATCAAAACCGTAGAGTATAGTTATACTCTACGGTTTTTTTATAAATAAATTTACTGATTATCTTCGGTGATTATTTCTATTATTTGATCTATGATTATTCGACCTGTGATTATTATCTCTACGTGGCGGTCTTTCTTCATAACCTTCTGGTTTTGTCATTAAAGCTTTACGAGACAAATTAATTCTACCCTGATCATCTATTTCAATAACTTTAACTCTCATGCTATCACCAACCTTTACCACATCTTCAACTTTCTCAGTCCGTTTCCAATCAAGTTCAGAAATATGAACTAAACCTTCTTTACCTGGCAACACTTCTACAAAAGCGCCAAAATCCATCAACCTAGTCACCTTGCCATCAAACTCTTCACCGGCCTGCACTTCTCTGATAATATTTTTTATCCATTCTACTGCTTCTTTTACTCCAGCTTCTTTTACTCCAGTTACCACAACCAAACCGTCGTCTTCAATATCAATATCAACACCTGTCTGATCAATGATTTGATTGATAACCTTTCCACCAGCGCCAATTACTTCTCTAATTTTATCTGGATGAATATTGAAAGATTCAATCCGCGGAGCATATGGAGACATTTCCTGTCTTGGTTCTGCAATAATTTCTTGCATTTTTTTCAAAATTACAAGCCTTGCTTCTCGAGCTTTAACAATAGCTTCTTGGCAAACTTGTAAACCTATTCCGCCCAATTTAATATCCAATTGAATAGCTGTGATACCTTGTTCTGTCCCAGCAACCTTGAAATCCATATCACCAAAATGATCTTCAATCCCTTGAATATCTGTCAATATTTTATAATCATTTTTATCTTCAGAATTTGAAAACATTCCCATGGCAATACCAGCTACAGGATTAGCAATTGGCACGCCAGCATCCATCAAAGCTAAAGTTGAACCGCAAACTGACGCTTGTGAAGATGAGCCATTGGATGATAACACCTCTGACACAACTCTAATAGTGTACGGAAACTCTTCTTTACCTGGAATAACAGATTCTAAAGCTTTTTCCGCCAGCGCTCCATGTCCAATTTCTCTTCTACCTGGTCCACGATTTGGCTTGACTTCTCCGACACTAAACCCAGGAAAATTATAATGATGCATGTATCGTTTTTTTCCTTCTAATTCCATGGTATCAAGTATTTGTTCAGCGCCAGGCGAGCCAAGTGTTACTACTGACAATACTTGGGTCTCTCCTCTGGAAAAAAGACCTGAACCATGAGTACGAGGTAATAAACCAACATCAACCCCCAATTCTCTGACTTCATCAAGTCCTCTGCCATCAACTCGCTTACTTTCTTTCATCACATAATCTCTAGCGGCTTCATTTACATAATCGTCAATTTGCGCCAGACCTTGAGCACGCATTTCTTTAGTAACTTCACTGTCATCTTTTAAAACTTTTTCTAATTTAGTATTTATTTCTTTCAATTTATCTTTAAAATCATCTTTACTTTGATATGGAAAAAGCTTATTAAATTCAATGTTGCTCAAAAATTCCTTAACCTTCTTATCCAACAAAGCTCTAATTTCTTTTTCCTCATCTAACAAATCAGCATCAATCTTTTTTTCTCTACCAACCGACTCTTTAACTTCTTGCAAAAATGGAAAAAGTTTCTTCATATGCTTGTGACCAAATTCAATCGCCTCAAACATTATTTTATCTTCAACCTGATTACCATCAGCTTCAATCATAACGACCTCGTCTTTTGTCCCTACTAAAAATAAATCTAATTCAGATTTTGTTTTAGCTTCATTGGAAGGATTTACAACCCATTCACCTTCAATCCTGCCCATTCTGACACATGAAATTGGTCCATTCCATGACACAGAAGAAATATTCAAAGCGCATGATGCTCCAATCAAAGCCGGAATATCAGGATCATTTTCTCCGTCAATTGATAAAACTGTAATAACCACTTGAACATCTTTTCTTTCAGTTTCCTTAAACAATGGACGAATAGAACGATCAATCAACCTGCCAGTCAATACTGCTTCGTCAGTCGCTCTGCCTTCACGCTTAATAAAACGTGAACCCTTGATCTTTCCAGCAGCATAAAGCTTTTCTTCATAATCAACCATCAATGGAAAATAATCCACGCCTTCGCGAGGATTTATCCCTTGTACAACTGTAGCTAAAATCATGGTATCTCCGTATTGTACAGTACAAGAACCATGAGTCTGTCCGGCTAACTTGCCGGTTCCGATAATCAATGGACGACCAGCCCATTCTGTCTTAAATTGTTTTTGCATACATATTCCTTTCTATAGGATATGACAAACTTTTTCAGTTATTTGAACTTACCTTAAGCTAAAAAATTTTGCTCAAAATAACTTCAAATAACTCCTGCGTCAAATCCTGCTTTAATTAATTATTAGACTTATTGCGTAATTAGTCTATTTTTTATTAACCTGTCTTAATAAATATTTTTTTGGATTGTCTGAAATATCAAAAAAAGAATCAACTCGATCAATCAATTTCTGTGAAGCGCTCTCAGAAAATGCTACAACTTCTATCTGAATTCCATGATTTTGCAAATATTCGACCAAAGGTTCATAATCACCATCACCACTCACTAAAACTATTACATCATTATGATTAGAGAGTTTAATAGCATCAACAGTCAAGCCAACATCCCAATCACCTTTTTTCATTCCACCAGGAAAAATTTGTAAATCTTTTGACTTTATTTCAAATCCTTGTTTTTCCAAAGCTTCAAAAAAAGTATTCTCTTCTTTAGTATGCGACTGAACTACATAAGCAATAGCTCTGATCAATTTTCTACCCGAAATAGCTGTCTTTAAAATTTCCTGATAATTTACTCGGGAATTATATAGATTTTTCGCTGAATGGTACATATTGCCAACATCCACCAAAACAACTACCCTTTGATCTTTATTTTGCATTTATCCTTTTTTATGTGTAAAAACGAACTAAAACCCACCCGTCTAGGCGGAAAAATTTATTCTTCATTTTTTATTTGTCCTTTTTCCTATTGCCGTGCTTCGTTCAAAGCATCTTCTCTATCTTTAATAACTTCTTCATCTTCAACAGTAATTATTGAACTTATTTTTATTTTAAGTCTTTTGGTTATATTTAAAAAACTGTCTTTATTTTCTTTTTCCAAATACCGCAATAGTCTTTTTCTTTGAATGACTTTCTTAATAAGGCCTCTTCGTGAAGAAAAATCTTTTTTATGCTCTTTCAAATGTTCAGTCAACTCTTCAATTTCCGCTGTCAAAATGGCGATTTGAATTTCTGAAGAACCAGTGTCACTTTTATGAGTCCTAAATTTTTTAATAACTGCCTCCTTTTTCTTTTTGTCTAACATATTTTTATCTTTTAGTGCGATAATCACAGTAATAAGAAAGGCAAATTCCAAAAAACCGAGAATATCACTTTAATTAATGTTAATTTTAATTAATGTAGAAATATCATAACATACATATATAAATCATGCAATATAAAATCATGCAATATATAATATAACATAAAAAAACAGGCGAGCTAATCGCCACAAAAATAAAAACGAGTAAAAAAGGCGCGTGAATGCGCCTTAGAAAATAGACAATTGCCCCACGGTTTTAGCAATCTTTTTCCTTTTAGTATTAATAATATCTATTAATAACCAAGGAAAAGTATCATTCAAAACCGAATTAACCGCCTTTCTCAACTCCTCAATATCTCTATCAATTAAATCATTTTCAGTAATAAAAATATGCGGAGTAGGGTGCTGACTATAAAAACCCACTAAATAATCAATTAATGGCTTTTTGCCAATTCTTTCCTGCTTTTCACTGATTAATATATTTAATACTTTTGGACAAATATTGTGATTCACAATGGCACAATATCCTCGTGCCAACATATTGAAATTAAATTTTTTTAAATCAGCTTTAGTAATTTTAATTCCGGGGACAGGATTTTGCCAGTAGTAATCATATATTTTATCAACGAAAATACTTTTTTTCAAAATATACCTCCGATTTTTAATTTACCATCTGTTTATTAAAACATTTATTTCATAAAAAGTCAAACAAATAAACCTACATTCTAAGTGTAAGTGCATATTCTAAAACAAATAAATTTAATAAATAATACATTTTAAACCAGATTCGCCCCTCTGCCTGCCCGCCGTATTGGAGGGACAAGGGGGAATTCCTGCCTGCCGGCAGGCAGGAAAGGGGGTTTTGGAGGTTGTTTAACATTACTTAACCCCCTAAATCCCCCTTAACAGGGGGACTTACCTAGTTCAATATTTTACTAATATTAATAAATAATTACGCATATAATTATTATGCACTTAGTGTAGAATTTAAAAATTTTCTACTCTTATCTATTATCTATCCTGATATTTACTTTTCTGAAAAAGTGTCGTAAAATTATGACAATGGCAAAAAACAATTCTGAAAAACGAATATCCAGATTAGGTTCTTTGGGAAAATACGCCCAAGATTTTTTAGATTACTTAGAAATTGAAAAAGGCCGATCCTTAAGAACTAAAAGGAATTATAGCTTTTATTTATTAAGATTTTTTACCTGGCTTGATAAAAAAAATCTTAAACCATCAGACATTACTTTGCCAAAAATAAAACAATTTCGCTTATGGTTAAACAGACAAACAGACAGTAAGGGCAATCCTTTGAAAAAAAGTACGCAAAATTATCATCTGATAGCCTTGAGGTCATTTTTGAAATATATGGCCAAAAATGATATCAAAATTTTAACCGCGGAAAAAATTGAATTAGCTAAAACACCAGACAGGCAAATTGATTTTTTAGAAGGCGAAGACTTAGAACGGCTTTTAGAAGCGCCATGGCAAATAAAAATAAAAAAAATAATCCAGAATAGAGATAAAGCGATTTTAGAAATGCTTTTTTCAACTGGCTTGCGTGTCTCCGAACTAGCTAGTCTGAAAAAAGAAGATATTAATTTGAAAAAAGATGAATTTACTATACAAGGCAAGGGCGGAAAAACTAGAATTATTTTTATTTCCAATCAAGCCAAATACTGGCTGAAAAAATATTTAGATTTGAGAAAAGATATGGATCCAGCCCTGTTTATCGGGCATGATCGGGCAAAATCAGCCAGAAATAAAACCAATGAAAAAATAAATAATAACCTAACTCCCAGAAGTATTGAAAGAACTATAAAAAAATACGCTCGCGTAGCCGGTATCACCAAAAAAGTAACTCCTCATACTATGAGACATTCATTTGCAACTGACCTTTTGCAAAATGGCGCTGACATCAGGTCAGTTCAGGCTATGCTCGGACACGCTTCTATAACCACTACTCAAATTTATACGCATATCACCAATAAACAACTAAAACAGATTCACCAAACCTTTCATGGCAATCAAAGAAAAGGTAAGTAATTAATTACGTAATTAATTACTTACATCTATTGACTTAATAGTAGTTTTTTAGTATTTTAAAAAAGCTTATATTTAACATTTAACAATTTATTTATCAATAGTTGTTGATTATTAATGTTAGTTATTCGCGAAAGATGTGCCCTGGCACGTCGCTCGCGAGCGACGTGCCCCTGTAGCTCTCCGCCAGCTGGCGGAGGTAGAGCAACAGCCTTCTAAGCTTAAGAATTATGTATTATGTTTATATATTATTACTATCCAACAAGCAACTTTATACAGAATTTTGTGATAATATGGCAAGAAGATACAAAGAACATAAAAATGGTAAAGTAAAATCTACAAAATTAAGAAGACCATTAAAACTAATACATTACGAAGCATATATATTAAAGAGTGATGCTATGAGGAGAGAAAAATTTCTTAAAACAACAGAAGGTAAAAAATTGCTAAGACAACAATTAAGAAATATTTTAAATAATTTAATATAGTATATTACGCTCCGGTAGTTCAACGGATAGAACACGGGCCTTCTAAGCCTGTAATGGGGGTTCGATTCCCTCCCGGAGCACCATCGTGGTGGCTATGGTGTAACGGTTAACACACCAGTTTGTGGTACTGGTAATGAGGGTTCGATTCCCTCTAGCCACCCCACGAGAACGACTCCCTGTTTTGGGAGGCGTTTTTGTTTTATTTATAAGGTCAAATGGAGTTTGCCAGTCAAAAGTTAGCCCATCTGGGAATACTTTTATATTAATCATCATTGTTTTAATAAGATTAGCCTTATTTTCATAGTTTGCCTCTCTATAAGCTTTTAAAGGTCTGCCTAAAAGTTTAGCTAATTCTTCTATCCTGTCAAAATCTGATTCCTTAATATTTCTACATCCTTTTAATTCTTCCTCTGCGTATTTAAAATCCATCATAAAGTCCTGCCGCTTTTTATTATATACATCCTCTGGTATTTTATTTTCTAATCTCATATCCAATAAATTATCAATTTTGGTTTTTATATTTTTAATTCTTAACTCAATACCTTTAGCTCTTTCTTCCATTGCCAATTCTGATGACTGTTTTAATTTTTTAGCAGCTCTTATCATCGCTTCTACTTGAGTCCTGCTGAACTTAATCTTTTTTAATTCATCTAATATCCAACCCTCGACTTTATTCTCCAAAATAGTCCTCATTTTGCAATCCTTATTGCGACAGTAATAATAATGATATCTTTTTTTGGCTTTCATGGTTCTTAAACGTTTACCACAATAACCACAGAATAATAAATTACTGAATATGTACTTATGAACTCTGGTTCTTGGTATGTAGCGCTGATCCAAAATATTCTGAACCTTATAAAATAATTTAATTGGTATTATTGGTTTATGATTACCATTAAATGTTTTACCCTTTACCACCATCAGACCAATATAAAATTTATTTCTCAGTATTCGATCTATCTTGGTGCCCTGTACCTTATTACCATTGACTGATCGTAGTCCTTTTTTATACATCACCTCTGCTAAATCCTTGAGTGAATATTTTTCTGTAGCATACAATTCATAACACTGTTTTACCAAATCTGCTTTCTTAGAGTCAGGCTCTTTTATGCCTGCCCCTTTTGATACATAACCAATGATTGAGTGACCTGTCACACAGAATCCTTGTTCTAACCTTTTGTATAAACCTTTCTTTGTTTCTTGTGATAAATTGCGAATAAAATCTTGGGCAATAACTATCTTAATGTCGCTCATTAACCTAGAACTTCTGTCATTCATTAATATTCCCTCTCTACTAAAATGAATCTCGTAATTCTCTTCATCTAAATTTAGTACTTTTACCCAATCTGACATTGAACGAGAACTACGATCTACATCGTGAAATATAATACCTCTAACATCTTTATGTTGTCTTATCTCCTTGAGCATCAAATTAAACTGCTTGCGTCCAGTTTTAGCTGCACTTTGCACCTCACGAAACTCCTTAACTATTTCCAAACCCTCTTCTTGAGCATACCTTTCGTTAGCTTCCTTTTGTGCTTCTAAGGAAACCCCTGTTTCTTCCTGATTTTTTGAACTAACCCTGTAATAGCTGAAATATTTATCCATTGCTTTTGATTACTAATGATTATGTGTGATTTTATAGTATGAGACTTGGTTATGGGGTGTAAATGGCACACTGAGCAATTATTCTACTCAACCCATTTACACCCCTAAAAATTAGTTAACAAAGTTAATGTTGTTAATCGCTTAAAACGCCTCCCCCTGTTACTCATCATCTTTTTCATACTCTTCTAATAATTTATCCTCGATACCAAAACGAGTTTGTAAAGCCTTAAAATATTCAGCAAAACGCAATGGCACAATAAAACCCCTATTGGATCTTATTGGATGTATATTTAAGTCCTTGCGGAGTATTGCCCCTACCCTGTGAGCTGATAAACCATATAGCCTTTTGATTTCCTCCTCCGACATATCGTCATTAAAATACGCCATTGACTTATTACTTCCTATATAGTTATTTTGAAATAAATCATCAAATTTTTTTGCAATATGGCCAACCTTAATTCCATATTTAGAATTTTCTAAATATCTCTTGTCACGCCATAGTAACAATAAACTGATTAACACTTCGGAGGCGAGACTTGATGATTGAAACTGTTTAAATGTAGTCTCATACTGAACTAAATAGTCCTTAATTTTTTTGATACTTTTTTATCAATCAATTCAGCAATCATTGCGAGAGACGAGCCTGTCTGCTTTAACCTTGGTATATCCAAATCAGCTAAAAGAGTTGACGCTTTCATATCAACCTGATAATGGTCAAAGCGAAACTTCAGTAACCTGTTTCTAATTTTCAACACCTCTTCATTAAAATTTTTTGGTAATGTCTCAGGTTTTGATAGCTTGTTCAAAGGCATCATATTTTGAGATAGGCACCTACTCTCAAGCGCCTGGTCAGTAAATCTTTCGCGTGAAGCCAAAATTTTAGGACCAAACACATCGTAACTCTTAACAATAAATTCACCATCCTTAGATTGCTCAGTTCTAGTAACAGGATACCCTCTAGTATGCCCAGAGTTTAATATTTTAGTAACATCACTGCGTGCATCAGTAAAACGAAAATCTGCTTCATCAAAAACAAGCGTGCCTTTAAAACAGTCAACTAATCTAAATACTGACGCTAGTGAAGTTGACCCTCCAACAAATATCGGCTTATAACAGATATTACCTACAATATCTAAGAATCTAGTTTTTCCAGATCCAAAATTACCTATTACCCTTAAATAAGGTACAACTTGGAATTGATCAAATAGCCATGTTGTCATTACAAAACAAGCTACTACATCAACAAAGCTACTGTGTAATTCTACATATGAATTAATGTAAGATTTTATCTCAGAAAAGAGTTGCTTTACCTCACCATACTCACCTATACCAGATGGTAATCTGAGTAGATTGGTTTTTATTATGTCACTAGACGCTTTTAGTGGCATTATTTTATTTTCGCCATCAATTAAGCTATCGTGATATTTAACAACACCACCCCTAGCGGACGCGAACTTACTCTCCTTATTTACGGGGTTATAAATATTTTCAACCAATCCATATTTATCAGACTGATAAGTGGTGTAATATTTTTTGTTGTCTTTTTTTTCTTTCTTAATCATATAATTTAAGTTAAATGGTTAAATGAATTTACTCAGATTGGTATTTATCATCAAAAATATCTAAAATGAGGCTTAATGGACATTTCGGGGGTTTATTCTCTCCCTTTCAACAACTCAACTATTACTTTTCTAGCTCTTTTTTCATTAAGCCCTCTATGAACATTAAGTTTACTTTTTAATATATTAAAATATCCATCAAGTGAATTAGTA
>DAOUWZ010000044.1 GCA_030666865.1 bacterium
GCAGGAATGACAGTGTGGCAAATAGAAATTTATAAAGAATAAGGGAGTAGGATGTATTAATAACGATTAATTAACATTATTAAACTAACTGTGGTGTGACGGCTAATACCCCGTCAGCTTGCTGCGGGGATAATTTATTTAGATTAGGATAAAAAATTATGACAAAAATAAATATAGACAAAGAAAAATGTATTGGTTGTGGCACTTGTGTAGCTATGTTTCCGGAAATTTTTGAATTGGGTGATGATGGAAAAAGCAAAGCTATATCTGATGATTATACTGGAGCCGGATATGACAAGGATACTATTGAACAGGCATGTCCAACCGGAGCTATTAGTATTGAAGAATAATAGTTTTATTCCTCTAACGAAAAAAGGGCAGTTTATAGTTTTTAGGTAAAATAATGAATTCAGAATTTGATTTGATAGTTATTGGTGGCGGTTCATCAGGAATGATGGCTGCTGGTCGGGCGGCAGAAAATGGCGCTCGTGTTTTATTACTTGAAAAAAATGAAAATCTAGGCGTGAAATTACTGATTACTGGCAAGGGCAGATGCAATATCACCAATAATGAGCTAAATAAAAATAATTTGGTAGATTTTTATGGTAAAAAAGGTAGATTTTTATTTTCCGCGTTTAATAATTTTGACATTAAAGATGTGATTAATTTTTTTGCTAAAAGGGGAGTAGCAACAAAAACAGAAAGAGGAGCCAGGGTTTTTCCAGTAAGTGATAAATCAAGAGATTTGCTGGATGTTTTAATTAATTATTTAAGGGAAAATAAAGTAAAAATCAAGACTAATGCCGAAGTTAAAGTCATAAAATTTAATAATAGCGAGATTAGCAGTGTTGTTTTGAAAAATGGCGATGAATATTCAGCGAAAAATTATTTGGTAACAACTGGCGGTAAATCATATCCTTTATCAGGTTCTGCTGGAGACGGATATAAATGGCTTGCTAAAATGGGGCATATAATTATTGAGCCTAAACCAGCCCTGTGTTCAATTATTATCAAAGAACCGTGGATTAAGGAATTAGAAGGACTTAGCTTAAAAAATGTGCAAATCAATATATTTCAAACAAATTCGCATGTTAAGACTGGCAAAAAAGTTGATTCAAGGTTTGGTGAAGCCTTATTTACTGGTAATGGAATGTCAGGTCCTATTATTTTGGATATGAGTAAAAATATTGGAGAATTATTGGCTAGCGGACAGGTTTATTTAGAAATAGATTTTAAACCTAAACTGGATTTTAAAACTCTAGATAAAAGATTGCAAAAAGATTTTTTAGAAAGTAAAAATAAACAATTTAAAAATAGTTTAGATCAGTTGCTGCCAAAAAAAATAATTCCTATATTTATAAAGTTATCCAAAATAAATTCGGCCAAGAAAATTCATGCTATTACTAAAGAAGAGAGGAAAATAATCTTACACTTATTGAAGAATTTTAAATTAAATATAAGTCAGGTTAGCGGGTTTGAGCGAGCAATTGTTACTGCTGGGGGAGTAGATCTTAAAGAGGTAGACTCAAAAACCATGAAATCAAAAATAATAAATAATCTTTATTTAGCTGGGGAAATTTTGGATATTGATGCTCCGACTGGGGGATATAATTTGCAATCATGCTGGAGTACTGGATTTACAGTTGGAGAAAATTTTAAAACGAAATAACAAAATAGGGGAATATAAGCTTGAGCGAGGCTAAATGCCTGCCTGTCCTGAATACACTAACATAAATACCATAATTGACACTTTCTATAATATATTATAAGATTTAACGAAAATTTAATTAACTGTACTTTTACAATTTATTAAGGAAAGGAGGTAAATAATGTCAGTACTTATTAATTTTTTTAGATACTGTTGCAAAAACAAGTGTAAAATTAATGTATGAAACTGGTTTTTAATGATGCTGTTGCTGGAAAATCTAAAAATATGTATCACTCTTGTGATGCTTATAATCGTGGTTATGTAGACGGGTTGAAACAAAGACAAACTAACGCAATTCAATCAATTGGAAATAAATAAAAGAAAGGAGAATTAAAATGGATACCAAACTCATTGCAGGAAAAGCTTGGGGCGTACCTATTGGCGGTACCATTATAAATTTAAATGATGCAGATTTAAAATATGTATTATCAACTGCTGCTGGTTTTGCTAAAGCATTATTTAAATTTAGTGCAGGCACTGTCTTATCTTTAGGATTTTTGGGTTGCTATCTACTATTAAGAAATAGCTGGTTTTCGTCTTATACTTTTGATACTTTAGTTAAGATAAAAACTTCAAAACAAAATTTTAAAGGTATTTGTAATAACAATCAATTGTCATTTGTTTGTAATAATAATAGATTAACTATTCCAATTACTTATATTACTGACATTCGAGAATATGGATTTCCTATTACAGAAATATCTTTATTTGATGGTTCGTCGTATACTATTCATGAAGACGATAATGAAAATTTGAGTTTAGATTTTATTAGTATTGCTGGTTTTCAAAAAATTGGACTTTTCAGTAACAATTTAAAATTAACTGGGACAGATATAAAAGAAGTAGATGTTATGAAAAATAACATGATATCCTTTTTAGAAAGGAAGGAACAAAATATTCATAATATTTTAGGTAAAGAATTGATGGAAAAATTTTTTTATCCTGGGCAATAATTTTAAAATAAAGAGCTAAATAATGCAAAAAAACGTTTCACTTAGCTAAACTCACGCCGTGCACCTAAGCGTGAGTTTTTTAATTAGTTAATTTGTATAATTATTATCAGGGTATTTTATTGGCAAATTTTTATAAAAAGTTGTAGAATATATATGGATTAAAAAATTAATTGTTACGTAGCATGCTACGTAACAAGCTACGTAACACGTAAAAATATGGAAAAATACATTAGAAAAGTTACCAGGGTGGGTAAAAGAAGCTTATCAATCGTAATCCCAGCAGAAATCGTCAGAGAATTAAAAATTAAGGAAAGACAAAAATTGATTGTTAGTAGAAGGGGAAAGGGGATTTTGATTGTTGACTGGAAAAAATAGGTTATATCAAAATATGAAAAAAATATTAATATCATTTTTTGTAGTTTCGCTGATTTTTATATTTGGTTTTTTAAGTAGAAATTTTTTTGTTGAAAATTTAGATTCCCACCTGCGCCCGTCTAGACTAGACAAGGCTAACGGGAATGACACTGGAGAATATAAAAATAAAAGTGGGGATAATTCAGTCACTACTCAAGTGAAGTATGTATATGATGGTGATACTTTTATGATCCAAAACAATGAAGTAGTAAGATTACTTAGTATAGATACTCCAGAAAAAAATCAGCCGTGCTATAAGGAAGCAAAAAACAGATTAATGGAATTAGTATTAAAAAAAGAAATTATATTAGAGCAGGGAAATACACAAAAAGATAAATATGACAGAATGCTCGCTTGGGTGTTTATGGATAATAAAAATATAAATCTACTTTTAGTAGAAGAAGGTTTGGCTCGCGCGTTTATTTTAAGTAATGAGAAATATAATCAAGAGATTATTCAAGCCGAAAAATGGGCAAAAGCTGAAGAGGTTGGATGTTTATGGGGAAGATAAAAAACAATTTATATGATAATAAATCATTTTATCCCTCTTAATAAGGGATTTTTTTATTTAATATTAGCCAAAAGTATTATTAATTTTACAATATTTAAATAATTGTTGATAATTAGAC
>DAOUWZ010000048.1 GCA_030666865.1 bacterium
ATAAAATTTTTTTTATCCGGCAAGATAGATTTTTCTATGCTAATAATATTTTTTCTTAAACCGAGAGGCAATGGATTTTGGCTGACACTTTTTTTTGTATCATTTTTAACTTTATTCTGCCATTCCTACTAACGTCAAATTTAACTTACTGAATAACAGTGTTTAAAGAAAAGCCGACATCTTCGGGTTTGAGCTCAAATTTAGCAATATTTTTTTTAATTCGAGAAACTAATTTCATTTTTCTTTTTTGGTCTAAAAACAAATATTCAGTAGGAGGATTGTAAGGAACATCTTTTACTAACATATTCCAAATTATTACTGCAAGTTTTCTTGCAGTTGCACTTACAGCTGTTGCTCTACCTCTTTTGTAATTTATTCTTCTAAAAAAATCGGATAAGTGTCCTTCTTTTAAATTACCAATTGAATTGGCTGCTTGACGTAGTGATATCTTTAAACGATTACTTCCTTTTGGCATATAATTACTTAAAACTTTACCTCCACTTATTTTATTATTTGGTGCCAAGCGAAGCCATGAGGTAAATTGTTTTGCAGTCTTAAATTTCTTTATTCCCTCTAATCCTATTTCGCTTATGATTGCCATTATAGTGGCATCATTAATACCCTCTATTGCCATCAAATCTATTCCCTCAAAATACTGATATGACATTTGGTTCATATCTACATCCCTAATGGTATTCTTATTTTTTCTCTTATATGGCTTTTTTGATGCAATATGTTGTTTTTTATTATCATCATTATCTATAACCTCTGTAAGATGCTTTTTGATTTGAATATCAACTGCATCTATTTGTTTTTGAAGATGTAAATAAGTATGCCACTCTTGTTGTAAAGCAAAATAATAATCTTCTCGTCCATTGTATTGCAGAGCCTTTGCAATCTCTTCTTCTGATTTCCTGCAGTTATAATGACGATTTTTAGCTAA
This sequence comes from bacterium, assembly GCA_030666865.1. Lineage (GTDB taxonomy): Bacteria > Patescibacteriota > Patescibacteriia > S139-126 > S139-126 > DAOUWZ01. The sequence goes on from DAOUWZ010000048.1 coordinate 944, forward strand.
TTTCTTTCCTGATGTTTCTCCATTTACAAAATCACTAATTATTTTTGTTCCTGTCAGTCCAACAATATCTTTTACCACAACATCTAATCTCATATTCATTAAGCGAAAATATTTTTGCATTTTCATTACTGTACTTGCTGATTGCTTTATGATATTTTGCCTGTGACGAGAATAAGTTCTGATAATATCTGTTGTACTATCAGGCAGAAAACTACTACTCAGCAAACCTAAAGTGTGCAACTTTTGTATCCACTGACAATCCAAAATATCTGTTTTTTTCCCTTTTATGTTTTTTGTTTGACGACCATTTACCAAAATCACTTCAAAGCCATATGCTACCAGTGATGAAAATAGGTTTTGCCAATAAGTACCTGTACTCTCCATTGCAATTGTGGTAACTTTGTGTTTTTGTAACCATTCGCATAGTTCTTGGTGGTCTTCGCTATAAACTCCATATTCTTTTACATCTTCGGAATTTTGACCAATTGAAACCCAATGACTTCTACTGCCAACATCAATTCCCGCAGCATTAGGGTTTACTACTTCTAAACTCATTTGCTTTTTTGCCATAAATAAAATTTTTATAATTAATAAAAAAGCTCCAAGAAATGTAACTGCTAATTTTGAAATTATTCCTATCGGGATTACTATTAAAGTATCGCCAGTAAACTCTAACTCAAGTAAAAACAACTAAAGTATTCTTACTTTTTACATTTAAACCTTGATTGCGCTCGGGTTTTGAAACACCAATGCTAAAAACGGCCTTAACAAGGAGCTAACTATGGCAAAGATACAACCGTTAGCTAAAAAACTCAACTTTTTTCGACAGTAGGGGGATAGCAGGTAACGGTTACGGTTATGAATAGTGGCAGATTTTTAGTTAATATTTTCTTGGTTAGTTCGAACTTTAATTACCTGAAACACACTATCTTGGCAGAAGAATGCTGCCATTATTTATGAACCGATGTTATATGCTGCCAATCTTATCTTTGAATTATTAATTTCTTGTTTACTGTTAAGTCTTTGGATTTGATTTTAATCATATAAATTCCATTACTTAAATCATCAACATTTATTTGTTGTTGGTATTGTATCAGCATTTCCGACCTGACCAATATTCCCGTAACGGTATAAATATATAATTTTATATCTTCATTTTTTGTGTTATTTATATTTAAAATAATAAAACCCGAAGCAGGATTAGGATAAATATTAATACATTCTTCAACTATATTTCCTGATACACTCGCACTACCTGTTATTTTTAAAATTGTTCCGCTATCACCAACGGCATAGCCAATATTAGCACTTGGAAAAGAAATATCACTCATGCTAACATAAGGTGTATTTTCAATAGACCAACTTGCACCAGAATCCGTAGTTTTTATTATTCTTTTTACATTCCAATTCAAATTAGTTCCAATGGCATATCCAATTTCAGATGTTGTAAATAACATCTTGCTTGTCCCGTATTCATCAGAAAGACATTGCCATGAATTCCCTCCATTAGTAGTTTTAAAAATCGAACCCCCTCCTAAAGTATAATCACCACCGCCAACAAATCCTGTGTCA